>CAZVDA010000011.1:0-23819 GCA_964625365.1 uncultured Thiopseudomonas sp.
CGTCTGACTACGGATCAGAAGGTCGGGAGTTCGAATCTTCCGCGGCGCGCCAATAAAAAATAAGGGGTTAGGCTTTTTTAGCTTAGCCCCTTTTTGTTATGCATGCTTTATTGCATAAATTCAAAGCAGTTTTCTATGGTGGGAGCGTCGACTCAATGAATAAAAATATCCTCGTTACTGGCGGCTGCGGATTTATCGGTTCCAATTTTATCCGACGCACGCTAAGCGCTTATCCACATAGGCGTGTTGTAAATATGGATAAACTTACATACGCTGGTAACCCCGCCAATCTGGCCGATGTGGAGGAAAGTGATGCTTATCTCTTTAAGCACGCTGACATCTGTGACGAGCATGTTGTTGACAGAGTTTTTTCTCAATATCAGATTGATACGGTCGTTCACTTTGCGGCTGAATCTCACGTAGATCGCAGCATCAGTGGGCCGGCGGAGTTTGTCCGCACCAATGTAAATGGCACTTTTACCCTGCTTGAAGCTGCACGCAAACATTGGCGAACTGACAGCTTTCCCGCTAAGCGCTTTCTGCACGTCAGCACGGACGAGGTTTACGGCTCTTTGGGTAAAACTGGGAAGTTTACCGAACAAACCCCTTACGATCCCCGTTCTCCCTATTCTGCGAGTAAGGCCGCATCAGACCATCTGGTGAGCGCGTACTTTCATACATATGGCCTCCCCATCCTGATCACAAATTGCTCTAATAACTACGGGCCATATCAATTCCCGGAAAAGCTTATCCCCCTTGTGATACACCACGCCTTGCGCGGGAAAGAGATCCCTGTTTATGGCGATGGTAAAAACGTGCGTGACTGGCTCTATGTAGACGATCATTGTCGTGCCATTGAAATCGTGCTTGATCGCGGTGAGTTAGGCCATACCTACAACATTGGTGGCGACAGCGAAAAAGAGAATATCGAAGTTGTGACCACTATTTGCAATATGGTTGATGCACTAGCACCACCGCTTGCCTCGGGTCAGCCACGTACCTCTTTGATTCGCTATGTAACCGACCGCGCCGGTCACGATCGTCGTTATGCCATAGACTCCGCAAAAATATCTTCCGCACTGGGCTGGGCACCCCTGGTGGATTTTACTACTGGAATGGAAAAAACGGTAGCCTGGTATCTGAACAATCCAGCCTGGGTGGAGTCTATTCTTGATGGCTCATATCAAGCTACAGCCGAAGGAGAGGAAGGTTGAAACCGTGAGCGCTATGGGAAAATTAGTTGAAGGTTCAAGCGTGGCGCTGGTTGGTGCCGATGGTATGCTGGGTAACATGGTTCAGGCGCTTGTCCCGAAAAACATCGATCTCATATCGTACACCCTGCCAGAGTTTGACATAACTGACCCCGACACTATCTCTACACAGTTGCACCATACCCGTCCAGATATCATTATCAATTGCGCCGCCATGACAGACGTTGATGGGTGTGAATCCCACCGTGAACAGGCTTACTCAATAAACGGAGCCGGGCCTGGATATCTTGCCACGACGGCGTTAGAAGTTGGTGCCACCTTGATGCACATTTCCACTGATTTTGTGTTTTCCGGCACCAGCTCAGTTCCTACTTCTGAACCTGTCCCTTACCGCGAAACAGATCGAACCGAGCCCCTCTCTGTTTATGGCGCGAGCAAGCGCCAGGGTGAAATAGGGGTTGAAAGTAGCGGTTTGCATGAGTACTTTATCGTGCGCACAAGCTGGCTGTACGGTCCCTGGGGTAAAAATTTTGTTGAAACCATAATTGGCCTGGCGCATGAGCGCAAAACCCTGAATATTATCTCCGATCAGACTGGAACCCCCACCTACAGTTATGATCTTGCGAAAGCTATTTGGGCGCTGTTACAGACAGATCAGTATGGAATTTACCACTACAGCAACGCAGGGCAGTGCAACTGGTATCAATTTGCCTGTGAAATAGTGCGTTGTATGCAGGAGACCTGCGATACCCTGAGGGTGGAACAGATTAACCCGATCTCCACTGCTGAATATCCGCTCCCGGCGCAACGCCCAGCGTATTCAGTTCTGGAAAAAAATAAGATTATTGCGGCCACCGGAATTAAAATTCCCGCATGGCAAGAAAGTCTGAAGCGCTATCTGCGCGCAAGAGCGCAGGGCTGAGGACTAGATATCTAAAACTTATAACAGGATTTCACATGTCCGGAATTAAAAAAGGGATAGTTCTAGCGGGCGGAGCTGGTAGCCGCCTCTATCCTCTGACTCTGGTGGCAAGTAAGCAGCTACAGCCTGTTTACGATAAGCCCATGATCTACTACCCGATCTCTACCCTAATGCGTGCAGGGGTTGACGATATCCTCATAATCTCCACGCCGGAAGATACCCCCAGGTTTGAGGAGTTGCTGGGGGACGGAAGCCGTTTTGGGGTGCGTTTTTCCTATATGGTGCAAGCTGAACCAAAGGGTATTGCTCAGGCTTTTTTAGTTGGTGAGGCGTTTATTGATAATAAGCCAGTATGCCTTATTCTCGGCGACAATATTTTTTATGGCAAGATGGATCTGACCCGTATCGTCAGCGAGTTCAGCTCCGGTGCTAAAGTATTTGGCTATCAGGTAACCGATCCGCAGCGTTACGGTGTGGTTGAATTCAATGAGCAGGGTAAAGCCATAGGGATCGAAGAGAAACCTCTTAACCCTAAATCTAACTTTGCTGTACCCGGGCTATATCTTTACGATAGCAATGTGGTAGAAATTACCAAGCAGATTCAGCCCTCTGCGCGCGGAGAGTTGGAAATTACCGACGTTAACCTGGAATATCTGCGGCGTGGCGAACTTATGGTGGAGCGGCTAGAGCGGGGAATCGCCTGGCTAGATACTGGCACCCACATGAGCCTGCTCGAAGCCAGCCATTTTATCGGTACCCTTGAAGCGCGCCAGGGCCTGAAAATTGGCTGTCTGGAAGAGATTGCCTACCGCAAGGGGTTTGTCAGTCGGCAACAATTTGAACATATTATCAAAACCACGCCCAGGTCCAGTTATAGAGAGTATTTAGAGCTAGTATTAAGCAGTTGAATGGTTCAACCTCAGCGCTGAAAATGGTGTTACATGGAAATAATTAAAACAGAGATCCCCGATGTGTTTCTCATAAAACCGCAGGTTTTTGGGGATGAGCGTGGTTTCTTTATGGAAAGTTTCAACTCCAGGCGTTGGCGTCAAGCAACTGGTCTGGAACGCACCTTTGTGCAGGACAATCATTCTAGATCCGCACGTGGAGTGGTGCGTGGTCTGCACTACCAACTGCCGCAGGCACAGGGAAAGCTTGTGCGTTGCTTGGCAGGGGAAATATATGATGTTGCAGTGGACTTGCGCCTTGAGTCACCGACGTTTGGCTCCTGGGTAGGCGTTTATTTAAGTGCAGAAAACCATCTGCAACTCTGGGTTCCTGAGGGGTTCGCACATGGCTTTGCTGTTACGAGTCCTAGCGCTGACGTCTTTTATAAAACCACCGCCTACTACGCACCTGAACACGAAAAATCCTTACGCTGGAATGACCCCGAACTTGACATAAAATGGCCGGTAAGGGATGAAGCTATATTGTCAGCCAAGGATAAAGAGGCACCAACGCTGCAATATGCAGAACTCTATTCGCACGGTGAAACTTAGCTCTACAGCGTAGATAAGAGCGAAAACAGATAATACCTTGACTGCTGTTTTAAACAAGCGCACAATGTCCCACTGCTTGCACATCCAGGGTTCCTGCCCCAAGAGGTGTGGTGACTTGCGTGATACTCCGTTGCATTCCTCCAACCATGCAGAAAAGATCCTATGAGAAATTTTTTTAAAAACTGGCGTCCCTACATCGCATATGGCGCTTTCTTTAGTATGTTTATCAATGTTCTGCAACTTACTTTTCCTGTTTACATGTTGCAGATCTACGACCGCGTCCTCTCAAGTTACAGCATGCCGACCCTGTACGTCCTTACCCTGGCTGCGGTTGTCTGTCTTATTGTCATGGCTTTACTTGAGTTTACCCGTTCGCGCCTCCTTGTACGGTGTGGCGTTGCGATAGATCAGGCTTTAAGCCGCGACGTCCTTGACAACGTAATAAAACAATCGGCTCTATTGGGGATGAAGCCGGAGCAGGCTACTCTGCGCGATGTCAACCTGGTGCGCAACTTCTTTGGTGGGAACGCCATCTTCACCCTGTTCGATATCCCCTGGACTCCGATCTTTCTTGCGGTGATCTATTTTCTCCACCCGGTGCTCGGGATAGTTGCAACCACCGGCGCAGTGTTACTTGTTATCCTGGCTATCGTAAACGAAAAAATTACGCGCCAACCACTGGATGCAGCGAATACCGTCAACGGATTCTCTATGAAGTACGTCGAAACTGCACGCCGCAACGCGCGCACTATCCGCTCCATGGGAATGCTCGAAGGGGTTGCCGGCCGCTGGGCAGAATTCAATGATACCGTCACTAAGCTACAGACCCAGTCTAGCCGCCGCGCCGGAATGATCCAATCTCTATCCAGTTGGTTGCGTCAATCCATGCAGGTATTTATCTACGGAGCTGGCGCCTGGCTTACGTTAGAAGAAAAATCCACCGCCGGGTCTATGATCGCTGCCTCCATCATCATGGGGCGCGCTCTTGCTCCCGTCCAGATGGGGATTGGCTCGTGGAAGAGCATGATAGAAGCGCGTGGTGCTTGGAAACGTCTTGATGCTCTCCTGTCGCAGCCAGAGCAGAAAGAGCAGATGGATCTTCCTGCTCCCACCGGTAGCCTGGCTGCCGAAGGGGTCAGCTTTGTTATTGGTGAAGCTGCCATCCTGCGTGGAGTCACTTTCAGTCTCAAGCCAGGTGAATCCCTCGGGCTTATCGGTCCTTCCGGGGCGGGAAAGTCCACCCTGTGCCGTCTGCTCCTCGGCATCTGGCCTGCCAGTGCCGGAGCGGTACGCCTGGATGGTGCCGATATCTACACGTGGGATAAAGAAAAGCTCGGCCCCTACATTGGCTACTTGCCTCAGGATATAGAGCTGTTTCCAGTCTCTGTGGCTGAAAATATTGCGCGCATGGGTGAAGTTGATTCCGAGGCAGTAATAGAGGCCGCTAAGCAGGCTGGTGTCCACGAACTTATCCTTAACTTTCCCAAAGGCTACGATGCGCGCATAGGGGATGGTGGGATTGTCCTCTCCGGCGGTCAGCGCCAACGTATCGGCCTGGCCCGTGCCCTGTACCGCAAGCCAAAACTCATTATTCTTGACGAGCCTAACTCCAACCTTGACGATGAAGGCGAACGTGCCCTGGTTGCGTCTTGGCCACAGCTTAAAGAGCAGGGCACCACACTGGTGGTGGTATCGCACAAGCCTTCCTTGCTCTCGGGAGTAGATAAGATATTGATGCTCAAGGAGGGGCAGCAGGTTATGTTTGGTCCCCGAGATGCGGTATTTAAAAAGCTGTTGGAAACCAAAAACCAGATGCAACCAAGTTGATCTAACTTGTACATATCGTTTATCAATACAATCGTCCATAAGGTCCTTATAAATGGCAGATATAAAAGAACGCCTGAAAAAAATATTTTCTCGCAACCGAATCAGTGCTGAAGATTACGCCCAAATCACTGACGCCAATGCACCGCCACCCAAGCTCAATATCACCTTTGCCGACAGCCGGCATATTATTATGGCGGGGATGATCATTATCCTTGTGTTTTTCGGCATTGGCGGCACCTGGATAACCTTTGCCGAGATCAGCGGCGCCGTTATCTCCTCTGGTGAAGTTCGCATCGATACCGAGCGCAAAACCATTCAGCATCTCGAAGGGGGGATTATAAAGCAGATTTACGTCCGCAACGGCGACACTGTCAAGGCTGGTGATACTCTCATTACCCTTGATAGCTCCAGTATCACGTCCCAAACTGAACAGGTACAGTTGCGCCTTGTTGCTACGCGTCTTGCTGATATCCGTTTGCAAGCAGAGCGCGACTTGCTTCCCGCCGTTGCTTGGCCCACCGCCGACCTCGGCATAGAACAGCATAAATTCGCAGAACTCCTTGAATCAGCGCAAAAAGTGTTCGCTTCGCGGCGCCAATCCCTCACCGAGCAAACCTCCCTGCTCGAAAAGCAGATTGACCAACTCGATCAGCAGGATATCAGCTTTCAGGGACGCATTGACGCGGAAGAAAAAATTGCCGCAGCCCTCGCAGAAGAGCTTGAGGCTAAGCAAGTTCTTTACGAGCGTCAGTATATTGATAAAACTAGGATTCTAGAACTTCGGCGCAGCATCGCCGAGCGCGAAGGTACCCTCGCACAACTGCACGGTTCCCGTGCCGAACTGCGCGAGCGCATCGCCGAGCTGGGCTTGCGCATCAGTTCTCTGAAAAGTGAATATCGCCAGCGCGCTGTTGAGGAGCATAATGAGAACCAGCAACGCTTGTATGACTTGCAGCAGCAACTACTCCCTTTACTTGATGCCAGCAATCGTCTCAACATAACTGCACCAGTCGCTGGAGAAATAATCGCCATGCAGGTGCAATCTGTAGGCGGTGTAATTCGCCCCGGTGAACCTATCCTCGACATCGTTCCCGAAAACAGCCCCCTGATTGTCGAGTGCAACATCCAGGTGCAAGACATCACCCACTTATTTAAGGGGCAAAAAGCTGACGTTCAGCTCGTCGCCTTCGAACAACGCACTACTCCAAAAATTGGTGGTGAAGTTGTTTATATTAGTGCCGATCGCATTATGCGTAAAACCCCCTACGGTGAACAACCTGCTTATATTGTCCATGTAGAACTCGACAAAGAGCAGCTCCACGCTAACAATCTTTATATCAGCGCTGGTATGCCTGCTGCCGTATTTATAAGAACTGAACCGCGCACCGTCCTCGATTACATCATCGAGCCTTTGAAAGAAAACTTTGACCGCGCCCTGCGCGAGACCTAGAACCACTCGGGCGCCGCGCCGTTCCGGCACATTGCATCGTATAGTAGATGTTCCAAAACGCATGTTATAGACCTTCGGCAATAAGATACTGGCCCATAAAATAGGGAAATGCTGGACGGCTCGACGCAGCAATTCACGCCCGCACCGCACCCGGTGGTGGGAATCTCCCCCCCCCTTTTTTTTTACGAACAGCAGGGCTGGGGGGGTCATGCGCAGCACGCTACCCTGCATCCCACCCAAATTTTCCACTTATAAAATCTTGCAGAACCTGCTAGCATCGACCACCTTTTGCCACATAGAACCTGAGCCAACCGTTTCATGGAAATATAGCAGACTCTCAAACAAGGCACCCTCCTATGACCCAAACATATGCACCGAAATATACAGCTATCATCCTCGCATTCATAGGCATGCTGCTCCCTGCTTTTGCAGGTGCAGCCATCCCTCTCACTCTTGATCAATGCATTCAGCGTGGACTCAATTACAACCCCGAAATTATAGCCTATGAGCTCGCTAGCGAGGAAGCCGCCCGCGGCATTGACGAAGCATGGGGCGCGTTTCTCCCAACTCTGAGTTTAAACTATAGTTACAATAAACTGCGTAACAGCTCTGACAACGAACGCGATAACGACTACCTTGACCAGAACAGTGACAGTTTCAGCACCCGTCTGTCTCAACCTCTGTTCGCTGGATTCTCCAGCGTAGCTGGTCTAAAACGTGCACGTGCCGACAAGGAATACCGCGATACAGAACTGCGCTACATTAAAAACAGGCTCATCCGCGAGATAAGTTCAAGTTATTACAACTTGCTATATGCCAAACGTCGTACCGAGCAGTGGCGCGAATCGGTACAACGCTTAGAAGAACAGCAGGAGATCGCATCCGCTTGGGTGGAACAACGCATGGCGCCGCAGCTACGTTGGCATGAAGTTGCTGCCGAGCTTGCCAACGCGCGCCACGAACTCACCCGCGCCATATCTGATCAAGCCATCGCGCGTGCACAATTGCGCGAATGGCTTGCCCTGCACCCCGGGGAAGATATCGATGTAAGTGGAACCCTTGCGACCTTGCCTGAACTGCCCTGCGAAACCCTTGAGGCCTGTATCGAAACCGCTCTGGAACTGCGCCCCGAAGTTGAGCTTAACCGCCTTAATATAGCGATGGCCCAGGAGGATGCACGTGTGATCCTTGCGCGCAACTTACCGCGCGCAGATCTTGATGCTGCGTGGACCGATTACACGCGCGATTACGACACCGACTACCCCAGCGACGAGCGCGACTACTACAGTATTACTCTCAATCTGAGCATGAAGCCCTTTCAGGGGGGACGTAATATCTCCGCGTGGCGAAAACAGCGCATCGCAGTTGATCGTTACCGTCAACAGCTTGCTAAGCAGCGCAATACCATTGTAAGTGAGGTAAACACCAGCTTCGAGCGTCTTACCCAGGGCTACGCGCGCATAAAAGATGCAAGGAAAAGTATCGAGCACGCCAGTGCTGCGTATGATGTAGCAAGCAAATCAGCTGAAATGGGGATGTTCTCCCTTGAAGATCTTCTTGATGCTGAGCTACGTCTGACCCGTGCCGAATTAAAGCTTACTGATGCTTACGAGGCGGTACAGCAAGCTCGTAGTCAACTGGAATATGCCTTAGGTACTTACGTGAATTTAGAACAGAAACCACTATGAACGCTTCATCTTTGAATCCACTTGTGTTCCTCGCACGGTGCTGGAAATACAGAACCCTCATCTTTGCTCTGATCAAGCAGGACGTTGTAGGGCGATACAAGGGTTCAATCCTTGGCGTGCTCTGGTCGTTTTTTAACCCAGTATTTATGCTTACCGTCTACACTTTTGTGTTTAGCGTTATATTTAAGGCGCGCTGGAATGTAACTCAAGGTGAGTCGCGGTTTGAGTTCGCCTTGTTGTTGTTCGCCGGCCTTCTGTTGTTCAACTTGTTTGCAGAATGTATAAACCGGGCTCCTGGCCTGATCATACAGAACACGACCTATGTGAAAAAAGTTGTCTTTCCCCTTGAAATTCTCCCGTTGGTAGTTCTTGGAGCAGCTTTCTTCCATACCCTTATTAACTTATTTGTTTTGCTAATATTCTCCGTCTTTGTGTTTGGTCCACCGCCCGTGACCGTGTTTGAGTTCCCGTTACTCCTCATCCCTTTGTTCGGCATCAGCCTTGCCGGGAGCTGGATCCTCGCCTCCTTAGGTGTTTATCTGCGCGATGTCGCACAGGTGGTGGCAGTTCTGGTCACTGCACTGATGTTTCTGACCCCTATTTTTTACCCCGTTTCAGCAGTGCCAGAAACATATCAGACTATCCTATACCTGAACCCGCTGACCTTTCTGGTTGATCAGGGGCGCGATGTGCTTTTTCTTGGCGCTCATATTGAACTGTGGGGCTATATTAAATTAACTTTGTTTTCCCTGATCGCCGCATGGCTCGGGTTTGTGTGGTTCCAAAAAACCCGCAAAGGCTTTGCAGATGTCCTCTAATACAACAACAAATTCAATAATATCTCTGACTCAAGTGGGTAAATGTTACCAGATATACCGCAAACCACACCACCGCCTCTTGCAAATGCTTGCGCGCAGATCGCGCACATATTTTAGAGAATTCTGGGCTTTGCAAGATATTAATCTCGAAATTAAACCTGGTGAAGTGTTTGGGATAATTGGTTGTAACGGAGCGGGGAAGTCCACTCTGTTACAATTGATGTGCGGAACACTTACTCCGTCACATGGCCATGTAGATGTACAGGGAAGAATAGCTGCACTTCTGGAACTTGGCGCTGGGTTCAACCCAGAATTTACCGGCAGGGAAAATGTGTATTTGAGTGCAACCATTGCCGGGATGTCACGTAAAGAGATAGATGATGCTTTTGATTCAATCGTTGAATTTGCTGGCATCGGCCCCTTTATTGACCAACCAGTTAAAACCTTCTCCAGCGGCATGTATGTACGTCTGGCATTTTCAGTTGCAATAAATGTAGACCCTGACATCCTTATTATTGATGAGGCACTATCGGTAGGAGATGGAGATTTTTCCCGCAAATCATTTGAGAGAATTATGCACCTCAAGGATGCAGGAAAAACCATCATTTTTTGCTCCCATGCCATGTATCAGGTTGAAGCACTTTGTGATCGTGCCATGTGGCTCGATAAGGGCAATGCGCGGCAGATTGGCTCTGCTGCTACTGTGATCTCATCATACACAAGTTATCTGGATACCCTGAGACAGGCTACCGATATATCTCAACCACCTCAGACAGATGAAGCGTCACTTGCAGATACTGTTGATTCTGCACAAAACACCCTGGCAAATGAGCCGATGCATAAAATTTGCTCTGTTTTTGTGCAACGCAATTGCGAAGATAGGTCTAAAAGTATCGAGGTGCAGAGCCAGGCAGACAAAGTCACTATTCACGTAGAATTTACCTCGTCCCTTGCCGCACCCCCTGTTAACCTGGGGATAGCACTGACCGACGTCAACAATAAGATTATAACCAGCTTTTCCACCTATGAAGACAAGGTTGACATTAGGGCAGAGCAGGCTGGGGTTAATAAGATTGCCGTGGTTCTGCCAGACTGCCCCCTTTTGAAAGGGCAGTATCTGGTTTATGTTTTTTTACTGTGCGAAAGAGCGATTCATGTCTACGATCACGCTCATGCTGTAGCTGACATCAGCGTAACGCAGAACACCTGGCTGCAAGGTGTCGTCGTAGTTCCCCATAAATGGGTTTTATCTCAATAACTAATCTTCAGAAAGCAATGTGTGTGAATCTTGTGCAACGCTTTAGATATGAAGTGCTTTTTCCGCTACTGGCAAAATGCCCGGCGCGGCTAGCGTATACTATCCTGGTAATACCCTCTGTGATTTGGGCCTTTTTAGACAAAAAAGGGAGAAGAGCCTATGTTTTTGGCTATACATCCATTTTCCCTGCTGTCACCCGCATCAAGTGCTGGAGAGCGTGGATAAAAGCGTGTATTATGCAACACGCCGAGATTTTAGATGTTTATTATTTGCCCAGCTTTAAATCTCTGGCGCAGGGCAAGGTTAACATCACCCTGAAAGGGTTGGAAACCCTGCGTAAAAATCAAAAAGAAAAACGTGGCACCCTTATCGCGATGGGGCACTATGGGCGTTTGCCCTTATTTAGTACCGGCATAGCTCTCGGAGGCGTCCCGGTTGGCTTTGTAACCCAGAGAATTGATGAACGAAATATTCACCTTAGTGAAGTAGAACGCTCCTACCTGGCTAAGAAGCTGGATTTAATCTTTCGTCTTGCTGGGGGGCGCTGGATTGCTCTTGGCGACCCGATGTTTCCCCTTTACTCCGGCTTAAAGCAAGGTGAATGTATTATAGTGCTTTTTGATTTACCCCCACACGATTATCCATCACACCGTAGCGAATTTGATTTTCTCGGCGGTACATTGAGCGTGCCAAACAGTATTCAGCGGATAGCAGAAAAAACTGGAGCTGAAATTGTGTATGGCGCAGTAAAAAATATACGCAATGGGGTTGAGGTTTCTATAGCTCCCCTTGAAGATGAGCCAGAGAAAGCCTTGGAAGGAGCCGTCCAAGCGTTGGAGTCTGATATTCTGGAAGAACCATGGCAGTGGTGGCAGTGGCCAGTTGCCCTGCATATGTGGTCAAAAAAAGGTTAATTTATTTCTTATGCACCAAAGTTCGTACCTACACATGCAAACCCTGGTCAATACTCACTTGTCCAGAGATGGGAAGCTTTCTATTTATGACTTAGGCAGCTATGACGTAAACGGAAGCTATCGCCCATTGTTCAAATCACCGAATTGGCAATATACCGGAATCGACCTCGTACCTGGTCCCAACGTAGATGTTGTGCTTAATTCACCCTATAAAATCAATCTGCCTTCCAGCAGTGCAGATGTTATTGTTTCGGGGCAGGCGTTTGAGCATATTGAATTCTTTTGGCTGACTTGGCTTGAAATGGTTCGGGTGTTAAAACCACAGGGGTTGATCTTCCTTTTGGCTCCATCGCGCGGACCTGAGCATCGCTATCCAGTAGATTGCTGGCGCTTTTATCCTGATAGCTATAGAGCGCTAGCACGATATGCTGACCTCGAACTTGTAGATGTACATACAGACTGGGCAGACGATCAGGAAGACCCTGAAAGTGCTGTGTGGGGAGATACCGTTGGGGTGTTTAAAAAAACACCAACGCCTCTGTATGTAAAAATCAAACAGCGCATTATCCACAAAATGCTCACTTTCCTGCTTTCACACAACTCCAAGCCGCACAACCCAGACGTATGAATGTCAGGCTGAATATGGATTTGTGAACTTTTTGCCACCAGTACAATATCTTATCCAAGCTAAGCATAACTATAGATGCTCAAAGCAGGCACAATAAGCGTAGGATTCCATACTTATGCAGTCGACAATAGATGAAAATATTGCTCAGAGTCTAATAGATATCTCCTCTTTCGTTCCAATTTCTGTGCAGTTTCCCCCCGCATGGATTGGGCATATCCCCTTTGCGGCATGGGTAATGCAACAACTGCAACCGCGCGTATTTGTGGAGTTGGGCTCCCACTCTGGCAACTCCTATTTCGCTTTTTGCCAGGCAGCGCAGCAGGCCGGTCTTTCCACCCAATGCTTTGCGGTAGATACCTGGCAGGGTGACGCTCAGGCTGGCAGTTACAGTGAAGATGTCTTTAATTACGTTAACCAGCATAATCAGGAGCGGTACGCCAAATTTTCAACGCTGCTACGTACCACCTTTGATGCTGCAGCAGAATCCTTTGCTCCCGCCTCAATCGACCTATTGCATATTGATGGTCTACACACATACACAGCGGTCAAGCACGATTTTGAAACTTGGCTGCCCAAACTGGCTCCTGGTGCGGTAGTTATACTCCACGATACTAACGTACGTGATAAAGATTTCGGAGTGTGGAAGCTTTGGCAGGAGCTACAACAGAAATACCCTCAGCACCTCGAGTTTTTCCATTGCAATGGTTTAGGAGTTGTGAAACCAACTCCACCTGCAGAGGAGAGTTCTGTCATACGCACCCATACGTGGTTATCACCTGGCTCCGTAGAGCAAAAGGCCATTATCGATTTTTTTTCCACCCTCGGCTCAAGTCAATTGGCACGTTACGATCTTGCTGAACTGCGTGCTGAAATACCCCCATTTAAACGTGCCATAGAAGAGTATTCTCACCAGCTTGCCGCACAAAAACAGTGCCAAGAGCAACTGGAGAAACAGCTCAAGGAACGCAACGCGCAACTTGAAGAACGCGACGCGCAACTTGAAGAACGTGCTGTCGAGCTCACGAGGCAGGAACGTCAGTTGCAACGCTATCAGCACGAGCTGGACCTCCTGGCGCAGACTTTGGGTGAAA
Source organism: uncultured Thiopseudomonas sp. (assembly GCA_964625365.1). GTDB lineage: Bacteria > Pseudomonadota > Gammaproteobacteria > Pseudomonadales > Pseudomonadaceae > Thiopseudomonas. Next base: position 13,307 of record CAZVDA010000011.1, read on the forward strand.
TACAGGCCAGTCGCAGTTGGCGTATAACTGCCCCAGTACGCCGGGCAGTTACGCTGACCCGCACTTTACGCCGCGTTGGGGCGGTAGTTCCACGCCAAGTTCGTGGAGCTGGTAGTCTCAAGGCTGCAGCTGCAAAAGTGATTCGCGTGTTGCGCCGCGATGGAGTGGCTGGAGTAAAACTCCGCCTGCGCCAAAGTTTGCTCCCTGAGTTAGCTCCACCTCAACCACACCGTAATGTAGAGGACCAGCTCTCTCCATTTAAGATTGTGCCATACTACCTGGATATCAGCACAACAGCCTGTGCTCCGTTTGCGGAGGCTCTCTCCTACACTGGATACTCCAGTGGCAAATCTGTCAGCATAGCTATCCATCTGCACCTGTTTTATCCAGACATGCTGGAGAACTTTACCTCCAGATTGTGCGGTGCGCCGTACTCTTATGACCTGTATGTTTCAATACCTGAAGGGGGGAACTGTTCCGCCCTCGCAAGTCAGATCCGCGCTGCGTTGCCAGAGGTGCAGCGTCCAACTCAGATCGTAGTTGAGACGGTGCCCAATCGTGGACGCGATATCGCCCCTATGATTATCCAGTTTTCTGAGCGCTTACTGAAATACGATATCATTGCCCATTTCCATACTAAAAAAAGTCCCCACAGTGCCGAATTGTCGGGCTGGTGCACCTCTATTCTCGACCTGCTACTGGGCGATGCCGAAACTGCAACTTCGACCCAAGCTCAAATCATCCATTTGCTTCAGACCGAGGCAAAGCTGGTATATCCAGAGGGGCAGACCCAGATTTTAAAGGATCGATCTGGGTGGGCTGCAAACTATTCCCTTGCCGCCGATATCCTCCGCCGTTATTCCAATCTCAAGATCGCCGACTACCCTGTTGTGGAGTTTTCCGAAGGCTCGATGTTTTGGGCCCGTACTGAATGTGTACGCGATTTTTTAACTCTACCGCTGGCTTGGCACGATTTTCCCGTCGAACCCATCGCGGCTGACGGCACCCTTGCCCATGCGCTCGAACGCCTGCTCCTGATTTTTGCTCACAGTGCTTCCGGTGAGTTTTACCGTTTGCACAGCGGCGATTCTATCCCCGATTATCGCGCCTACGAGGAGCAGCAGGATTTTTCTGCGCATATATGCACCGATGTCAAAGTACTCTCATACTATTTGCCCCAATTCCACCCCATCGCCGAAAACGATGCCTGGCATGGTGCCGGCTTTACCGAATGGACCAATGTGCGCCGCGCCAATCCCCTGTTTGTAGGACACTATCAACAACATATCCCCCATGCAGATATCGGTTACTATCTGTTGGATAATCCCGCCACCCTGCACAAACAAGCAGAGATGATGCACAAAGCTGGGGTGCACGCGCAGGTTTTTTATCACTATTGGTTCAGCGGCAAACTTATTCTGGAACAACCTGCAGCCATGTTATTGGAAAACCCCGCTATTGATATGCGGTTTTGCTTCTGTTGGGCGAACGAAAACTGGACCAGACGCTGGGATGGCAATGATGAAGATGTGCTCCTGAGCCAGAACTACTCCGAAGAGGATGCCCGCGCCTTTATCCAATATTTGATTCCGTTTTTTAAGGATGAGCGTTATCTCGCAGTTGAGCGACGCCCTGTGCTGTTTGTATACCGTCCCGACAGTATCCCCGACCCAACTTCATATTTGGCTATCTGGGAACAGGAGTGTCATGCTGCAGGGTTGAAAACACCATATGTAACCGCGGTTCTCACCCGTGGAGCCACCGACCCACGCGCATACGGCATGGATGCGGGAGTTGAACGCCCTCTGCACGACTGGACCGCCGGTGCGGTTTCCGACATCAGCGCACAACTCCAGCCGTATACCCCTCTGCACGGTAGTGTCCTCGACTACGCCGAGGTTGCTGCGCACTACGCCGCCCAACAAGACGCCATAGAATATCCGTGGTTTCGCTCCCTCATGCCTAATTGGGATAACACCGCACGCTATGGCACCAAAGCGATGCTGTTGCACGGTAGTACCCCCGCATTGTTTTCCCGTTGGCTCGAAGCGAGTATCCGCTTCACCCGCGCCACATTGCCTGAAGACCGACGCTTTGTCGTGATCAACGCTTGGAACGAATGGGCCGAAGGTGCCCATCTCGAACCCGACACCCGCTACGGTTACGCCTACCTCAACGCGGTGGGGCGCACTCTGGCGGGGAGGCGATATGGGGATATTGTCAACATCTGCACTTCTATCCCCGCGGCCTTGCATCTGTATATTGATATTGTTCCCGAGGCTCTCGCGATGCTCCAAAGTGATACCCGCCTGCGCGAACGCTTTGCCGCCTGTTTAAGCCAGACGCAAGTTTTTACCCACTGTCGTTTCAGCCTGTGTTCAACAGAGGTTGCCCATCTGCTCCCGTCAGAATTGCGACAGCAGAGTATTCAGCCTTCGGCTGCTGCTGATTACACCCTGCAGTTTCGGCGTGTCGCTATGTTTCCACCCGACTTGGTTGAAAAAATGCTTCTGAGCGGGCTCAACGCACCCGGTTCTGTGGTGGTATCCAACTCCTATGCCAGTTTTACCCCACTGTACAACCCCACCGAAAACTGTTCAGTTGAGCCGACCAGCACCTTCGAAGCGCCCGTGCTGTTGTTCCCCATGCAGAATGTATCCACATACAAAAATTATCGCCTGTGCTCCAATGCACACAGCGTGGTAAGCACTCCCGACACCCACGATTCTGGACCGTTACCTCAGGTCACCACCATCCTGCGCTTTCACCGCGCGGGTGACATCTCCATGCTTGAAAATGCCCTCTACTGCCTCGCCGCCATGCGCGACTGTATAGTCACCCCTTTGCTTGCAGTACAGGATATTACCAGTGCCCAGACCGCAGAACTTGAAACTATGGTGGCGCACTTGCCTTGGTCAGCTGGGCGCGATGCATGCATTCTTCATTTCAGCTCTCCCGACGCAAACGGTGATTTGCGCGCCAGAATGCTCACCCAAGCGCTGCAGGCGGTCACAACCCGCTACGCGGCGTTCCTCGATTATGATGACCTGCTGATGCCCCACGCCTACGCCTGGCTGCTTCAGCGCTTGCGCAAAAGCGCCAAGGCTGTTGCTTTTGGGCGTGTATATTCAACCGCTTATGCCCAATCCAGCGGCATACTGTCGCAGCGGCGCATGGAGTTTGTCCACGGCGGCACCTACGAGGATTTCCTGTGTTGCAATCACGCGCCCCTGCATAGCTTTATGCTCGATCTAAACAAGCTCGATCTCGCCGATCTTACCTACATAGATGGACAGCAATTTCTCGAAGATTATTACCTGACCCTGCAGCTCTTTACCCAAACTAACGCAGACTGGGACAGTTTGCGCCACAATACCTACATCGGTGATTATCTTCACCTCGGTACAGGGGTCAACACTTTAGCCTTAGGCAGAGATGAGCACCATAAGGCAGTGGTTGAAAGCACCGCCTACCGCAGAAGCTTAGAGCATATCAACCAATTGCGTGCTACCCTTTGCGCACGGGCAAAAAAACAGTGAGTCGCGCCATCTTGAGCGCTGAAAACACTACTTTGTACCAAGCTTGCCCAAGTCCTCATAATCGAGTAAAATCTGTCTGCAGGCGCTTCGTGGACCAATGGTTGCACGCCCATTAAGTTTACCTCTACTCTTAATTTCGTGCTATAACCGCCGGACAAAGCATCAAACTCTCAACACCTAAGCCCTGCCAGATAATCGCGGAAGAGCCATGAAAACCACACCTGCGTGGACAATTTTGCTGTTTATTCTCCTGCTTCAGCCTGTGTCTCAAGGCGTTGCCATGCAGAGTAACAGCGTCGCTGTGCTCATCTCGCGCGAAATTACCCCTTATATTCAGATGGTTGAAGGGCTCGAGATCGGCTTGCGGAACCTTGATGTGCAACGTTTCTTCCTTGATGCGCAAGGACGCCCCTATAGCCTTGTTGCCAGCAGCCTTGGACTAGAACCAGAAGCATACAGTGCTATAGTCGCGGTTGGTCCCGAGGCGTTACGCTACCTGCAACCACGTGCGGGAACAGTTCCGCTCCTCTACGCCATGGTACTCAATCCCACTAACGTTATCGACCCGGCGTACCCAGCCCCGTGCGGAATCAGCCTTAATATCCCGATAGATGCCCAGCTCGCAGCCATTCGCGATGTGCTGCCTGAAACCCGGCGGCTTGGAGTACTCTTTGATCCGGACAACAACGCTGCCTGGTACCAAAAAGCTCAGGCCGCCGCTTCCAGTATGGCTATGCACCTCATCCCTGTCCAAGTAGATACCCGCAAAGGGCGAGTTAGTATTGCCGCCGATTACCCCAACTTGGATGCTCTGTTATTCATCCCCGACAGATCTGTTATCTCTAAGGCGGTGATTCGCCATGTAATAAAAAATGCCGCTTCCTACGGTGTTCCAGTAGTGGGTTACAACAGTTTCTTTTACACCAGTGGCGCAGCGCTGGTGTTTTCTATCGACTATGCCAAAGTGGGAGAACAGGGTGCCTCTTTGGTACGGCAGGTTCTGGAACAAAAGGTGTGTACAGGGGATATCCCCTCATATTTTGCAACCAGAACCAACCCCATTGTGCTTGAGAGTCTCAGGCAGTATCGCACTCAAGGGAAGGGGGAGTAGCTATGGCGCTTAAAACACATACGCTCCATACCCTGCTACTGAAGCTGACACGCTTGCGTCAATATCTCGCGCGCCGCACCGGTCTGCACTCTATTCAAGGGCGTTTGATAGCCATCGCGTTTGTATTTATCATTGGCACTGCGATCTCCATGGGAATTACCGGCTACCGCTTCACCGCCTCCTTCGAGCGTCAGCGCTTTCACGAGCACTTCAACCTCCTCGCCGGGTATATGGCAAGCAATGCCGAGCTGGGGGTAATGATGGGCGATCCAGAAATGCTCGAGCGCCTGTGTCACAGCATGCTTCAGATCCAAAACGTGCAGAGCGTCACTATCTTCAATGCTGCCGGAGAAGTGATTACCCACAGCGGACACCTGCTTGAAGACGGCTTCGGTACCGCCTTTGCTTTTATCGAATCTCAAGTGATGGATGAGGCTGCCCTGTTTTCTGGCGCTTCTGACGCCAACAACCACTTAGGCAGGGTAGAGCTGACCTATTCCCTCAGCGGCCTGCACGAACTTCAGCGCATGCTCGCCACGCGATATACCCTTATTTCCCTGGCGCTATCCCTTGCCCCTGTTGCCATGTATTGGATGCTTGCACGCGCTATCAACGCGCCCTTAAAACAACTGGTGAAACTTGCACGTCAGGTTACGCGTGGCAACATGCAAGTGCGCGCCAAAGGGGGCACCCTGCTCGAAACTCGCACCTTAGCGCAAGCTATAAACGAAATGCTCGAAACCCTCGAAGAGCGGCGGCGCGAAATTCAGCGCACCCACACCGCCATGGCGCGCCAGCAGGTGCTGGCCGAAGTGGGGAAGTTTTCCATGATCGTTGCCCACGAGATCAAAAACCCCCTCGCGGTTATCAAGGGCTCCATGGATATAATTGCCCGCCCAGAGCGCACCAGCCCCGAAATCCAGGCGCGCATGGCCGGGTATGTCAACGACGAAGTGCACCGCATGAACAAACTCATCGAAGACTTCCTCATGTTTTCCCGCCCACGTGACCCGGATTTCAGGGCAATTGGCGCCGACGAGATTGTAACCAGAATGTTGCACAAGATATCTCTTCTGGATAACTCCATTAGTATCGATAAGCAATTACAGCCCGAAGCTGTAACCCGCACGCTTGAATGTGATATCATCCAATTTGAGCGTGCCTTGCTCAATGTGGTACGTAACGCTATTGAGGCATCCAAAGACGCAGCAACGGTAACTGTTGAGGTCACTAGCGATGCTGACTGGCTCAAATTCAGCATCCGCGATGCTGGCCCCGGCATACACAGCGAGAACGCCCAGCGCATGTTCGATCCATTTTACAGCACCAAGGCCAAGGGTACCGGCCTCGGCCTCGCTCTGGTAAAAGAGGTGCTGAGCGCGCATAAAGGTTTAGTAAAGGTGCAAAATCTGCCGGTGCGCGGTGCCTGCTTCGCCCTGCAACTACCTCTGCAACCCGTAGCGCATGAGCAGACACACCAGATAGACATACAAAGTTAATAATAGGGACAAACAATGGCAAAAATACTCCTGGTAGATGACGAAGAACGGATCATCGATATCCTCGCAATTATGCTTGAAGGGGAAGGGCACCAGACCTTTTCAGCCCTTAACGGTAAAGCAGCCCTCGAAGTACTTGGGAGCGAGCCCATCGACATGGTGATCTCAGATATCTGCATGGATGAGATGGACGGCATCAGCCTGCTTAAACATATTCGTGCCCACAACCTCGGTTGCCCGGTGATCTTCATCACCGCCTACGGCACCGTCGAGTCCGCCGTCAATGCCCTGCGCCTTGGCGCGGTAGATTACCTGGTCAAGCCTTTTAACGAGCAGGATGTAACCCTTGCCATCGAACGCGCCCTCGGGATTCGCACCATCCTGAGCGAAAATGCCCAGCTTCGGCGCCAGCAGCGCCAGAGCAAATATTCAGCCGCCGTATTCGTCTCCCCTGCTATGAAGAAAGTGCGCAAAATGGCGGATAAAGTCGCCCCCAGCGATGCCACCGTCCTCCTCACAGGTGAATCGGGCACCGGCAAAGAGGTGATGGCACGCTACATCCATTATGTGCGTAAGCAAGGGCAGTTTGTCGCCCTCAACTGCGCCGCCATCCCGCCGGGATTACTCGAAGCAGAACTCTTCGGGCACGAAAAAGGGGCGTTCACCGGTGCCGACAAAAACCGCGCCGGTAAATTTGAATTTGCCGGCAACGGCACCTTGTTTCTTGACGAAATAGGGGAGATGCCCCTCGATGCCCAGACCAAACTCCTGCGCGCCATTCAGGAGAAAAGTATCCAGCGTGTCGGTAGCAACCAGGAGATCGAGGTCAACTGTCGTCTCGTATGCGCCACCAACAAAGACCTGCAACAAAAGGTGAGTAATGGCGCTTTCCGCGAAGACCTCTACTATCGTCTCGCAGTTTTCCCCATCCATCTGCCCCCACTGCGTGAGCGCCACGCCGATATCGTCCACCTGGTACACCACTGCCTGCACAAGTTGGGAGCGCTGCCCAAAGAGGGGGAGATGATCACCCCCGCGGCCCGCCAACTGCTCGAGCAATACCCCTGGCCCGGCAACATCCGTGAACTGTTTAACGCCATCGAGCGTGCGGTAATTATGAAAAGCGCATCAGGTCCCCTGACCTCCGACGACTTCACCCACTTAAACGCAGCTGCACGTGGTGCTACCCAGCTCGATTCTTCCAGCTTCAGCCTCCCCGCTGCGGGACTCGACTACGACGAGCTTCAGCGCAGCATCGTGCGTCAGGCGCTGGAGCAGACCCAGGGTAACCAGAGCTCCGCCGCGCGTTTGCTTAATGTCACACGCGCGCGCTTTCGTACCCTTGTTGGCCTTCTCGATGAAGACCCAGCCCAGATCTCAAACGGCACCCGCAAAGTAGCAGACTCTGCGCGCAACGGCAGGATACAATAATACCGTGATCAGAACTTGGCACCACATATCTGCACTCAGGCAGCGCCTCAACCGTACAGGCACAGTGCCTATGGCTATGTATATCTGCGCCCTGATAGGTTTCCTTTTCCTGACTCTTAGCAGCGCGAGCGTCCACGCCTTCGACTCCAGCGAAGAGACCATGCTCATGTTTGTTGGCGAGGTTGAACCTGCCATCACCGTTGCCTCACGTCAGCCTGAATCCCCCTCCACTGCACCTGCTATGGCCACCGTCATCGGACGTGCAGAGATTGAACGGCGTGGCTACCGCACCCTCGGCGATCTTCTCGCCGACCAACCGGGTTTCTATATGCTCGGTGGTGGGCGCGGCACCGTCCCTTATTTTCGCGGCATACGCAACGGCATCCTCTTTATGTACGATGGTGTTCCCATCACCACCGACGTAACCAAAAGCTTCGCCCCGCTCGATATGGAGTATTCCCTTGGCCCTGTAGAACAAGTGGAGATCACTACCGGCCCTGGTTCTGTCCTCTGGGGCACCGATGCCTTTGCCGCCGTGGTGAATATAGTCCCCGCCACTGGACGCGCACGCCAGGATACACGTGTAGGCGCTACCCTCGGCACCCACGCTCAACTCGGCGGCGCCTTCAGCCTCGGCTATGCAACCCCGGAGCTAGACCTGTATCTGTACGGCACCAGCTCCCGCTCCCGCTTCCATAACGAACACTACCGCAACAGTGAAGAGGGGATCAGCAAGGTTGATCCCTCCGAATATCATGAACTTGTAGCCAACATAAACTATCGCGACTGGTTTCATCTCAGCGCACGTTGGTCTGAGTTCGAACACAATTTCACCATGCACGATGCCGTCAATGATCTCAAATGGGAAGGCACCAAAGAAACCCCGTTCAACTATGTTAAAATGTCTTTATCCGGCAGTCGCGGGCCAGAACACTACAGCCTTACCGGCTATTTACAGCAGACCGATTTCAGCCTGCGCGATGCAGATATAAAACGTGAGCAAAAGAACACCACCTCCTATCTCGAATTCCTCTGGGATCGGCGCATCTTCGGGCGCGGTCTCATAACCGCTGGAGCCTCCTGGCGCAATAACGATGTCAGCGGTGCCCTTATTCGCGATAGCTTCCAGCCCGACTTCCTCAAGCCCAGCGAGCAGCTCTTTGCTCCCTCGCTAGATCAGGAGGACTTTTCCAGCGACCTGTATGCCGCCTTCACCCAGGCACGCTATCGCTTTGGTCATTCCGAAGTCTGGCTTGGCGGACGCTACGAAAATCACTCAGAATACTCCAGCGCTTTCAGCTACAGTATGGGGTTTCAAACCGCGCTGAGCGATACCCTGCACCTTAAAACAACATATGGCACCGCGTATCGCAGCCCCTACTCAAGGCAGCTCTTTAATGCCGAGAAACTCAACCAAGAGCAGATCAGTACCCTCAGCTCCCAACTCGCATGGAAGCCAGCTCCAGGGCATCGTTATGCCATTACATTATTTCACAGCCGCATCAAGCACCACCGCAGCGAAGATCCCTACGGCGGCCTCTCGCACGAAGCCAGCTGGGAAAGCTACGGCGGCGAACTCTCCCTCCAGACCCCCATTAGCAGGAATATAACTGCCACAGGCGCATTCTCCTGGTTTGATGATAACCGCGCTGATGACAGCTACCGCATCATCGCCTACACCCTTAACCGCCCCGGTCAGCCAAGTGAAAATATTTACGAAAGCTGGACTCAGCCCGCCAGCACCGGCCCCGAGTGGACAGCACACCTTAGCCTCGACTGGAGCATAGCGCACGGGCACAACCTCATCCTCAGCGCCATCACCGCCGGGGATATTCGCGCCACCTACAGCAAAAATGCCATTAGCCAGAGCTATTCCAGCCCCATCACCCTCAACGCTACCTATACCCTCACCGGTATCTTCGGCGAACGGATCACTCTGCGCCTCAACAACATTCTCGACCAAAACTACGAGCAGCCAGACATTTATGGTCCCGTAGAAGGGGAACCCTTCAGTGCCACCATCACATGGGAGTTAGCATTTTAAATGCACTGGTTACGAACCACCCCCTGACCCCCTCCTTAACCAAGGAGGGGGAATGTGTTTATCGCCATCCAGCGTAGCATTTATTCTCCTCTCAATCGGGGGTGGCTTGTGTGTTGCCATCCTGTGTGCTACTTTTTGTGACACTCAAATGCGCCGGGGCACAGCATCCTGCGAACCACCCCCTAGCCCCCTCCTTAACCAAGGAGGGGGGACGTGTCCAGCTGCATGGAGTGGGGGTTCACAGCACCGCTTTGCTCCCCCTCCTTAACCAAGAAGGGGGGACGTGCTTAGCTGCATGGTAGTGGGAAGTCACTGCACCGCTTTGCTCCCCCTCCTTAACCAAGAAGGGGGGACGTGCTTAGCTGCATGGTAGTGGGAAGTCACTGCACCGCTTTGCTCCCCCTCCTTGATCAAGGAGGGGGTCGGGGGGTGGTTAAACCCACACCGCACCCAGAACCACAAGAAGCAAGGTGTTTCCCATGTTGCATAATAGACCAAACATGAAACAGCGCCGCAAAGAGCTGCGTAACAATGCACCTCCGGCAGAGCAACGTCTATGGCACATGCTCAAACATCGAAGTCTCGCAGGCTATAAATTCCGTCGTCAACACAGCATTGGCTCATATGTTGTCGATTTCTACTGTCCGGCACAAAAACTAGGCATAGAACTCGATGGAGATACCCACTACACTCCAGACGCCATCAGGTATGATAAAAAAAGAACTGCATTTCTGAATGCGCACGGTATCCACATAATCCGATTTTTGAACACAGACATTTATCAGAACCCCGCTGGGGTATGTGAAAAAATACTACAGAGCATAAGAGAGCTACCACGAACCACCCCCTAGCCCCCTCCTTAACCAAGGAGGGGGGATGTGCTTAGCTG
>CAZVDA010000012.1:0-22728 GCA_964625365.1 uncultured Thiopseudomonas sp.
AGCCAGACTTCCCAGCCCAGTCCCCATGCGCCCAGCGTGGGCGATTCCCAGTTGTCCTCGACAAAGCGGATGTCGTGTACCAGCGGATCAATGCCGATATGGCGCAGCGATTCCAGATACAAGTCCTGAATGTTGTCGGGATTGGGCTTGAGTACTACCTGAAACTGGTAGTAGTGCTGCAGGCGGTTGGGGTTGTCGCCGTAGCGGCCATCGGTGGGACGGCGGGACGGCTGCACATAGGCGGCGTTCCAGGTTTCGGGGCCGATGGCGCGCAGGAAGGTGGCGGTATGGAAGGTGCCGGCACCCATTTCCATGTCGTAGGGTTGCAGCACCACACAGCCTTTTTCCGCCCAGAAGTGTTGCAGGGCAAGAATCAGATCCTGAAAGGTGCGCATGGCGGGGTTGGTCTGGCTCACGTTGTTGATCCGTTGGTTATAAGTGGGCGGAAACGCCGGATTATAGCGCAGTTGGGCGGCCTGCTTATAGGCATGACAGCGCCCTTGGTATCGGCACGGGCCGGGTTATTCGCCGGCATCCTTGTTTTTCAGTTTGGGATTGGGGAAAAACTGCATGGCTTTGCCTTTTTTCACCGGCTTGGCGCTGCCGTCCTGATTCACGCGGGTCGGCAGTTCTGCCGGAACCGACTGGCCATACTGGTTAAGGTAATCAGAAAAGCCGCACTGCACGCAGTCGCGGTGCTGGGTGCCGTCCTGTGTCCACATGCGGATGGTATCCATCGCCTCGCAGGCCGGGCATACGGCACCGGCGATGAATTGTTTTTTGACGGGTTGTTCGGTGGTTGTCATGAAAATTTCCGGTTGTCAGCCTGTTAATGGAATGGTTGCCCTGTTCGCACAAGTTTACTCTGTTGGTCGCAGGGCAAGCCTGCTCCTACAACACACCGCACACCTGTACGAGTGGGCTTGCCCCGCGAGAATGCGGGTCGCAGGACAAGCCTGCTCCTACAGCACCCCCCTGTACGAGTGGGCTTTTCCCGCGAGAATGCGGGTCGCAGGACAAGCCTGCTCCTACAGCACACCCCCTGTACGAGTGGGCTTGCCCCGCGAGAATGCGGGTCGCAGGACAAGCCTGCTCCTACAGGGGCGGCTGCGAATCAGGCGGCCAGCCCGCTATGGCGCAGCAGCGCATCAATCTGCGGCTCACGACCACGGAACTCGACAAACAGCTGCAGCGGCTCGTAGGCACCGCCCTTGGCCAAAACGCTGTCACGGAAGGCACGACCAGTCTGCGGATTCAGCACACCTTCTTCTTCAAAGCGCGAGAAGGCATCCGCCGACAGCACCTCGGCCCACTTGTAGCTGTAGTAACCCGCCGCATAGCCGCCAGCAAAGATGTGCCCAAAGCTGTTGGCAAAACGGTTCCAGGCCGGCGGGGTCATCACCGCTACGCGCCTGCGTACCTCGTCCAACACCTGCTGCACACTACGCCCCTGCCCCTGTGCGCCATGCAGCTCGAAATCGAACAGCGAAAACTCCAGCTGACGCACCATCATCATACCGGACTGGAAGTTGCGTGCCGCCAGCATGCGCTCCAGCATCTCGGCAGGTAACGGTTCATTGGTTTGCCAGTGACCGGCAATCAGCGCCAGCCCGTCCTGCTCCCAGCACCAGTTTTCCATAAACTGGCTGGGCAGCTCGACCGCATCCCAGGCCACGCCATTGATGCCGGACACGCCCAGCTGCTCGACACGGGTCAGCATGTGATGCAGGCCATGGCCGAACTCGTGGAACAAGGTTGTGACTTCATCATGGGTAAGCAGTGCCGGCTTGTCGCCAACCGCAGGGGTAAAGTTGCAGACCAGATAGGCCACCGGCAACACCAGTTCGCCCTTGCCGTTGCGGAACTGGTCGCGAGCGCCATCCATCCAGGCACCGCCGCGCTTGTTGCTGCGGGCGTAAAGGTCAAAATAGAAGCGGCCAATGGTCTGGCCGTTTTCCTGCACATTGAACAGGCGCACCTCGGGGTGCCAGCGCTCAAAGTCCTGCTCTTCGCTGATTTCGATGCCGAACAGGCGCTGCACAATCTGGAACATGCCGTCCAGCACGCGGTTAACCGGGAAATACTGGCGTACTTCTTCTTCGCTGATGCTGTAACGCTGTTCGCGCAGTTTTTCGCTGTAGTAGCCAACATCCCAGCTTTGCAGGTCGGCACAGCCCTGTTCGGCGGCAAAGGCCTGCAGTTCAGCCAGATCCTGCTCAGCAAACGGCTTGCTGCGCACGCCCAGGTCATTCAGAAAATCCAGCACCTGCTGCGGGCTGTCGGCCATTTTGGTGGCCAGTGACAGGTCGCTGTAGTGGGCAAAGCCCAGCAATTCGGCCAGCTCCTGACGCAGCTCCAGCGTGCGCGTCATCACCGGCGTATTGTCGAACTCGCCAGCATTGGGTCCCTGCTCGGAAGCGCGGGTGCTGTAGGCGGTATACACCTCTTCACGCAGTGCACGATCATCGGCGTAGGTCATGATGGCGTAGTAGCTGGGAAACTCCAACGTGACCAGCCAGCCGTCCAGCTCTTTCTCGGCGGCGGCCTGCGCCAACTGGGCGCGGGCAGACTCAGGCAGGCCGGCCAGTGCGCTTTCATCGGTGATATGTTTGGTCCAGGCCTGGGTGGCATCCAGCAGTTGGTTGGAAAATTTGCTGGACAGCTCCGACAATTCCTTCTGGATTTCGCCGTAACGGGCCTGCTGCTCCGGCGGCAGGTCGATACCGGACAGGTGGAAATCGCGCAGTTCGTTATCCAGCACCTTGCGCTGGGCATCGTTCAACTCTTGTGCCGCCGGACTGCTCGCCAGCGCCTTGTAAGCTTCGAACAAATCACGACTCTGCCCCAGCTCGGTCCAGAACTCGGACAGTTTGGGCAAACAAGCCTCGTAGGCTTCGCGCAGCTCAGGGTTGTTGCACACTGCATTCAAATGCCCGACTGGGCTCCACGCCTGCCCCAGTCTGGCCGACATTTCATCCATCGGCAGCACCAGATTATCCCAGCTAAAACCGTCCTTGCGCTTGAGCAATTCGGCAATCTGCGCCCGGCTATCAGCCAACAACTGTTCGATAGCGGGGACTACGTGTTCGGGCTTGATGGCGGAAAAAGGCGGCAGGTCAAAATCTTGTAGCAACGGGTTGGCAATCTGGGTCACGGGAGCACCTGTCAAAATAAAAAACACTGACTGCTTTGTGTGGGGGCAGTCAGTGATAAATTCAAATTACGATTCTAAAGCAGGGAGCTGGTCTGCAACACCGGTTTGCTTGCAGTCAAGTATCCTCTGCACCGGCCAGCAACTGCTCAACGCGATTGCGACCGTTGCCCTTGGCGCAGTATAGGGCGGTATCCGCACGCTTGATCGCCACTTCCGATGCAGTGTCCGCCGCATGCAGCAAGGTCAGGCCAATGCTCACGGTAATACGCAGTGTCTGCCCTTCCCATTCAACCTCTGATTGCTCGATGGTCTGGCGCACGCGCTCGGCAAAACTCAGCGCACCATCCAGCCCGGTATCCGGCAACAGCAGTATGAATTCTTCACCGCCAAAACGGCCAGCCAGATCCACGCGCCGCAGGCAGCCCCGGATCACCGCCGACACATGCCGCAACACCGCATCGCCTGCCACATGGCCGTAGGTGTCGTTCACCCGCTTGAAATGGTCGAGATCCATCAACAACACCGCAACAGAGGTTTCCGGGCTGCGTTGCAGGCGGGCCGTTTCATTGTGCATTTTTTCCATAAAGCTGCGCCGGTTATCCAGCCCCGTCAGAAAATCTGTGGTGGCCAGCGCCTGCAGCTTGGCTTCACTGGCTTCCAGTTCGGTTACCATGCGGTTAAAGCCATCTGCCAGACTGCCTATCTCGTCGCGGCGTTCCAGAACCACCCGCAACCCGCGCTCGCCTGAGCCAACCCTGGCAAAACCCTGCGCCAGGCGACTCAAGCCGGCAGATAGCCAGTTCGCCATCATCCGGGCAAAAAAGTACGCCACCAGGCTACCGGCGGCGATATAAAGCAGCCCCTGCAATATTCCCCGCCACAGGTTGGCCCGGATCGAGTCCTGGGAAATACCGACCCGCGCCCAGCCAATCAACTTATGACCGGCCATGATGGGCGCTGCCGTATCCTCAAGTGTGTGGCTGCGCACCACGGATGTCAGCGGGGATTCAGGGGACGCCTTAAGCAACTGCCGGCTGGCGTCATCGGTCACAAACAGGCCCAGCCGTTCAGGGTGGCTATGGGCCAGCACACGCAAATCCGGTGCCAGAACCATCACGTAGCGTACATCCAGCTGGCTGGCAACCGATGCCGTCACTTCCTGCAAGCCGACAACATCATTGGCCATCACCCAGGACTTGCTGCTCACCGCCAGCGTGCTGGCCAGACTGGCGGCATGGGCATGACCCTGCTGATGCAGAAAATCATGCTGACGCCCCAGCAGATCAAGCACCAGGGCGCTCATCAACACAAAGTGCAGGGCGGTAATACCCAGTACCAGACGGCTGCGAAAGCTCAGGTTCTTACCGAAGGCCGGCCACCGGATTGGACTTTTCATGTTCAAAACTGCCCTGTTCATGGCTCGACCGGACGGACCACACGTGAAAACTCGTTGATAAACGCCTCTACCCTTGCGTAATCCGCATTGCTTGCCTGCTCAAAACGCTCCAGCGGCAAGGCCGCCAGAATATCGCGGCCCGCCTGCGTTTCATGCAGGGAAAACAGCACATCGCCCACCTGTTGCACCCGCTCGTCTGTAAGTCCCTCCAGTGCAACCCAGGCATTGTTGATCAACGAGGGCGTTTCCAGCAAAACCCGCAACTGTGCAGCGCGCTCAGGAAAGTCCTGCTGAAAGGCTTTCCAGGGCGTTGGCCAGGTCGCACCGGCCTGCGTATGGCCCAGCAGCACATTCATGATGGATGACTCCTGCGAGCCCACATACCGGGGCTGGTAACTGCCCCACTCCAGCCCCTCCTGATGCAGCGCGTACTGCGGCATCATGGTGGCGGCAAGCGCCGTTGCCGAAGGAAAGCTGACAGACTGCCCGCGCAACAGGCGGGCACTATTGATAGTGCTGTCCTTGCGCACCAGCACAATACCGCGAAATACGCTGTCATCGGCCATCTTGCCAAACACGCGGTAACCGTGCTCCATGGCCATCAGTGTCTGGTAGGGGTTGGGCATGGCAAGCTCAAGACTGCCATTGAGCAGCTTGTTCTCGAACTCTTCATAGTTACGCGAGGCTTCCAGCACAAAGTGCGCATCCGGTATGCGCCGGTTCAGCTCGTCGACAATGGGGCCATACCGTTCAAACAGCAGCTCGGGATTATGCAGCGGATGAATGCCCACCCTGATTTCCTGCTGCTCAGGCAGGTCGGGGGACTGGCTGGAGTAAACAGGCTGGTAAACCGGGCCATCGTCAGCAAGCGGATTACACGCGACCAGCAGCAGACTGGCCAGCACCACGGAGAGCCGGCGCAACCATGGGCGCTGCCTGCCGGCCTGTATGCACACCTTACCCGCCGCCCATAACGCCATGTACTGCTGCACTGACTGCATAATCGTTCCTGCGCCCTAGCGGCCATCGCCAATTACTTGCGCATGATACCAGACGGTGTACGGAAATAGACCCAAATGGCAATGTCGGTCAATTATCTTTGGGCTATTGATCAAGCACTTTGTCATCTGCGTGCATCGCCTTGCGACAACAGAAAACACCGGTAAACATGCTATGCTTTGCCCGCAAAATCACCCTGGAGAGCCGCTGTGAGCCTGGATATCGACGCCGTTAAACACTACTTCATGGACCTGCAGGACCGCATCTGTGCAGCGCTGGAACAGAGCGACGGACAGGCCCGCTTTGTCGAGGATGCCTGGCAGCGTGAAGCCGGCGGCGGTGGCCGTACCCGCGTTATCACCGACGGTGCGCTGATCGAAAAGGGCGGCGTCAACTTCTCCCATGTGTTTGGCGGCCAGCTGCCGGCCTCGGCCAGCGCCCACCGCCCCGAACTGGCCGGGCGCAGCTTTCAGGCCATGGGCGTGTCACTGGTGATCCACCCGGAAAACCCGCACGTGCCCACCTCGCATGCCAACGTGCGCCTGTTTGTGGCGGAAAAGCCCGGCGAAGATCCCGTCTGGTGGTTTGGCGGCGGCTTTGACCTCACGCCTTATTACGGTCAGGAAGAAGACTGCGTGCACTGGCACCAGGTGGCGCACGATGCCTGTCAGCCGTTTGGCGAAACTGTGTACAACGACTACAAGGCCTGGTGCGACCGCTACTTTCACCTAAAACACCGCAACGAGCCACGCGGCATTGGCGGCCTGTTCTTCGACGACCTCAACCAGTGGGGCTTCGAACAGAGCTTCGCCTTTGTACGTGCCGTGGGCGACGCCTATCTGGATGCCTACCTGCCGATTGTCGAGCGCCGCCGCAACACTGCATTTACCGAAGCCCAGCGCGAATTCCAGGCCTATCGCCGTGGCCGCTATGTGGAGTTCAACCTGGTATTCGACCGTGGCACCCTGTTCGGCCTGCAGTCCGGCGGGCGTACCGAGTCGATCCTGATGTCTCTGCCGCCGATGGTGCGCTGGGGCTACGACTGGCAACCCGAACCCGGCAGCGAAGAAGCGCGCCTGACCGATTACTACCTGCAAAACCGCAACTGGCTACAAGAAGCTGGAGCCTGACATGCAAAAATACGCCGTCTTTGGCAATCCCATTGCCCACAGCCAGTCACCCTTTATTCATGGCCTGTTTGCCCGGCAGACCGGCCAGCAGCTGACCTATGAAGCGCTTCTCGCCCCGCTAGATGACTTTGCCGGCAGCCTGCAGGCCTTCTTTGCCGAGGGCGGCTGCGGGGCCAACGTCACCGTCCCGTTCAAGGAGCAGGCCTTTGCGCTGGCCGACGAACTCAGCGAGCGGGCCCGCCGTGCCGGTGCGGTCAATACGTTGATCAAGCTGGATGACGGCCGCATCCGTGGCGACAACACTGACGGTGCAGGGCTGGTCAATGATCTGCTGCAAAACGGCGTGGCCCTGGCTGGCCAGCGCATCCTGCTGCTGGGTGCCGGCGGCGCGGCCCGTGGCGTGCTGGAGCCCTTGTTGGCCCAGCAACCGTCCGAGCTGGCGATTGCCAACCGTACCGTGGCCAGGGCCGAACAACTGGCCCGCGAGTTTGCCGACCTCGGCCCGGTGGTAGCCTGCGGCTTCGACTGGATTGACGCACCGGTGGACCTGATCATCAATGCCACCTCGGCCAGCCTGCACGGCGAACTGCCCCCGCTGGCACCGACCCTGATCAAGCCCGGCCATACGCTGTGCTACGACATGATGTACGGCAAGGACACCACCGCCTTCAACCGCTGGGCGCAAAAGCTGGGTGCAGCGCACACGCTAGACGGCCTCGGCATGCTGGTCGGCCAGGCAGCGGAAGCCTTTTACGTCTGGACCGGTCAACGGCCCGATACCCGCCCCGTAATGCAGGCGCTGCGCCTAAAGCTGGCTGGCAACTGACCGGCCCTCTACTTGATTTAGCCAAAAAGCCGTTCTTATAATGCTGCCGCCCAGGCCGCAGGAACGGCAAAACCCGTTTCAGGCGGGCATTCGCCATTTTGCTGTGACATGAATCACACTCAACGGCGCTGTTTTTTGCTAGAGTTTGACCCGTTTCCTTGTCGCCATGGTTGTGTTTGTTGTGCCCTTGCGCCACGACACCCGTCTGCAAGGAGGCCGGTACGGGAAATTCTGGCCGGTTTACACTCTTGTTTCTGCCTCGCGCCAGCCTGATAATCCGGTGCTTCACACGCAGAAGCGTATAAAAACGATGGCCGTGCAGGCTGTCACAACTCAGGGAATGCACTATGCACAAGCGTATTGTTACATTGTTGGCCGGCAGCGTTCTGCTGGCTGGATGCACGGCTCCATTTACCGAAGCCCCGGTGGCCACCAACTTCAAGGCTACCGAGCAAAATAAGCTGCAGTCTGCCGCTCACTGGCAAGTAATTGCCAATGATACCGCCGCACAACTGATCCGTACCCTGCCAGCCGGCAAGCAACCGCTCTACATCAAGCAAAGCCCCGAAGACAGCAAGTTCCAGCAAGCCTTCAACCAGCAGCTGATCAGCTCCCTGATTGCCGCCGGTCACCCGGTCATGAAGCACCCCAGCACCATCGGCGGCCTGGTCGTCGAAGTCCAGACCAGCCACGTCAGCTGGGAC
Organism: uncultured Thiopseudomonas sp.; assembly: GCA_964625365.1. GTDB lineage: Bacteria > Pseudomonadota > Gammaproteobacteria > Pseudomonadales > Pseudomonadaceae > Thiopseudomonas. The sequence continues at coordinate 8,210 of CAZVDA010000012.1, forward strand.
AAGCGCGCCAAGCGTGATCCAGTCATGGGCGAGATGACTACCCTGGCCGGCGGTCTGTGGGTTCTGCGCAACATCTATAACCATGGCTCCCCGGGTGCAGCCATGATGGGCGCTGCGGTATCTGCCGACGTGTACTTCGCTGCCAACTCCAAATATGCCAAGGGCCTGCGCCCCAAGCATGAACTGGTGGTAACCGTTTCCGCATCCGACAGCGATCGCTACTACGCCAACGCAACCAACGTGTACTACACAACCGCTGGCGACTTTGATAACTACGCGACCCAGCTTGGCCGCACAACCTTCAAGCTCAAGGGAGACTAATCCATGAAAATGCGTTTTCTCCTGCCCGTGCTGGCAACTGGCTTCATCCTGGCAGGTTGTGAAAGCAACGCCATCAAGGAACCTACCTACGCGGACGCAAAAAACAACCAATTCATCCCGACCAACCGCGAAGCAGCCGACGTTCTGGTTGCCCAACTGGGCAACCGGGTAACGGCACCCAATACGCTGATCATTGCCTCCCTGGTCAACGTTGACAAACTGGAAGAATCCTCCACTCTGGGCCGTATTGTTGCCGAGCAGGTGTCCGCCGGTTTCACCAAGCACGGCTTCCGCATGCAGGAACTGAAACTGCGTAGCAACATCTACGTACAAAACAACGGGGGCGAATTCCTGCTGACCCGCGAAGTAGAGGAACTGGCCGAAGCACACCGCGCACCGGCTGTAGTGGTTGGCAGCTATGCCACCAGCCGCGAGTTCGTCTACATCAACCTGAAAGTCATTCACCCCAAGAGCAATGTTGTTCTGGCCGTGCATGACTACGCCTTGCCGCTGGACAGCAACAACCGGCGCATGCTGCGCAACTAACAAAAAAACCGCCGAAAGGCGGTTTTTTTTTATCCATCCTGCCCGCAACCGGCCTAGAATACACAGCCTGAATCACCCGGCTGTCTCCATCATCCATGACCAGCACCTGGCAACTCAAACAAGCCGCATCCACAATCCGCAAGGGCGGCGTCATCGCCTATCCCACCGAAGCGGTGTGGGGGCTGGGCTGCAATCCCTGGCACGCACAGGCCGTACAGCGCATCCTGCACCTCAAGCAGCGTCCGGTACACAAGGGCGTCATTCTGGTTGCTGCCAGCATGGAACAGTTTGACTGGCTGCTGCAGGATCTTGCACCCGCACAGCGCCAGTTACTGGAAGGCAGCTGGCCAGGCCCCAATACCTGGCTGGTACCCCACCACAACCGGGTACCCGGCTGGATCAGCGGCCGGCATTCCAGCGTGGCCTTGCGGGTCAGCAGCCATCCACTGATACAGGCGCTTTGCTCACTGACCGGCCCTCTGGTGTCCACTTCGGCCAATCCCGCCGGCCGCCCTGCGGCCACCAGTCGCCTGCGCATCGAGCAGTACTTTCATGGCCGGCTGGACACCATCCTCAACGCACCGCTAGGCCGGCGCCAACAACCCAGTACTATCCGCGACCTGGCTTCCGGCGCTCTTATACGCGGCTAACCGCCCAGATAAAACCACTGCCCGCCATGCTGGCGAATCCGGCCTTCAATTTCGAGGTTGGTCAGCTCGGCCAGCAAATCGACAAGATCCAACCCAAGCTGCAGGGCCAACGACTCGGTGTGCATGGGCTGGGCCCGCAACAGGTCAAGCACCGGATGGGGTACGGCTGCGGCCACCTCCGCACATCCCTCATCCGCAGGCAAAGACTGCCAGTGCCGCCACTGCTCCAGAATGTCCTGGACGCATTCCACCAGTATCGCGCCTTCTCGTATCAGCTGATGACACCCCTTGCTGCCGGGGTAGTGCACCGAACCCGGAATGGCGAATACGTCCCGCCCCTGCTCGGCCGCATAACGCGCTGTGATCAGTGAACCGCTGGACAGACCGGCCTCGACCACCAGTACGCCAAGCGACAAACCGCTGATGATACGGTTGCGGCGCGGAAAATGGGCAGGCAGGGGGCCGGCATCCAGCGGCAGCTCGGATACCATGGCTCCGCCGCCGGCCAGAATCCGCTCGCGCAAGGCACGATTGCGGTGCGGATAGGTTCGCAATAATCCGGTTCCCACCACGGCCAGCGTAGGCCCCTGTGCCGCCAGCGCGCCCTGGTGGGCCGCACTGTCAATGCCCAGCGCCAGTCCACTGCTGATACAACAGCCGCTGGCGGCCAGCGTTTTGGCAAACTCGAAGGCCAGCTGCTCACCGCCCGGGCTGCAATAACGGCTGCCGATCACCGCCAGTTGCGGCTGCTGCAACAACAGGGGATCCCCCTGTACGAACAGGACCGGCGGAGCACCTGAGGTTTCCAGCAACAAGCCGGGATAGCCTGCGTCATCATGCAGCAAAATCTGGCAACCTTCCTGCTCCTGCCAGAGCAAGGCAGCCTCTGCCGCCACCTGTACTTGCCGGTCCTGACGCGCAACGATCGTAGCTTCGGGAAGGTTCAGGCGATACCAGTCCTGCGCCGGCGCACGACAGGCATTAACGGCAGTACCGAAACAATCCAGCAATTGCAAAAAGCGCTGTGGCCCAATATGGGGGAGCGAGTTTAAAAGCAGCCGGGCATGCAGCTCGGACAAGGAGGGCGTGTTCATGGCGGGCATCCTGTTTTCCCGGGGGATTCATCCATAAAAGCGTACGGGGAGCCAGGCTCCCCGTGCATGTTGTCATAGCGGGTTTCTAATTTTATCCATAACCCTCATCTGGCGCTTGGCTTCCAGGACAATGGCATAGCTAACCCTTTCATACGGGCGGAAAACCATAACTTCTCCGGAGTGTTCATCCGGCAGCTTGACCCGCTTGCCGGTAACCGGGTCACGCACGGTATCGCCAGTCTTGTAGATCGACAAGATGGTGCCATCTTTCAGGCCATCCATGGTGCCCAGGCTGATGGTCACCACGTCATACTTGCCAACCAGTTCCACACCGCGCGGAACATCCAGGATCACACCAGCCAGATCACGGTCAGGCACAGAGAAGTCAGGACAGTAGCTGCTTGGCTTTTCCCGCTGCTCGGTCACGAACAGGCGGTCACCCGTGCGCACTTCCTGCGTAGTGCGCTCTAAATCAATGGTGCCAACACCCTCGCTACCACGGCGCTCGTCATCCAGCTCGTCATCACTGCGTTCCACAACCTTGGAGGTGGCAATGTAGTCGGCATTGATGCCCAGGAAAGCTCCGCTCAGCGGATCGACATAGGCCTTGCCCTGACGAAACACCTCGTAGCTGCGCTCGTCTTCGATATCACCACGCACATATACGCGGTCAGGGTTGCCGCCGATCACCCGGCCATCTTCACCGGCGATCACATAGGGAGCCGCATTCAGCTCGGCCTGGGCTTCGATGATGCGGTTATTGAGCAGAAAGCTGTTGATGGACATCAGCGGAATACATTCGATGGATTCAGCAATGGGCGTCTTGCGGATATTGGGGCTCAGCTTGATGGTGCCCCGGCTTTCGGCACGGTTCAGCATGATGCGGGGTTTACCGTCGATGTAAACCAGATTCAGTACGTCACCGGGGTAAATCAGATGCGGGTTTCTAACCTGGGGGTTGGCATGCCAGATCTCCGGCCATTTCCAGGGCTGGCGCAGGAACTTGCCCGAAATGCCCCACAGCGTGTCTCCCTGGACTACGGTGTAGCTTTCCGGATGGTTCGACTTGAGCTCAACGTTCGCCTGGGCCATGCCGCTACCGGCCAGCAGCATCAGGGCAAGTAATGTTTTCCTCATGCAGTGATTCCCTTTATCATATGTTGTCATTTTCCGCCCGCAAGGCGATGTTTTCTGCGTTTTTCAGGCTTTTCCGTACGCAGCCTACCAAGGCTGCGAGCCTGGCAAACGTGCCACCGGGCCACATCCGGCTTCACTACCCCGAATTGGTACCCCTGCCAAAACCGGCAGGCACAAGCCTGTTGTTTTTGCAATAATGTACACCATATTAGCAGTGCCAACCGGATTTATTCCATACACAGGTCACACATACGACACAAAGATTTATGGCCATCCTGAAAATTCTTGAATACCCCGATCCCCGCCTGCGCACACTGGCCCAGCCGGTGGATGAAGTTACCGACGAAATCCGCCAGCTGGTCGATGACATGTTCGAAACCATGTACGACGCGCCCGGTATCGGCCTGGCCGCGACCCAGGTAGATGTGCACAAACAGGTCGTCGTGATGGATCTGTCCGAAGACAAAAACGAGCCGCTGGTGTTTATCAACCCGGTTCTGCAGCCCCTGACCGAGGATGCCGGCCCCTACCAGGAAGGCTGCCTGTCGGTGCCCGGCTTTTTTGAAGACGTTGACCGGCCACTGCGCGTGCGCGTCAAGGCGCTGGACCGTAACGGCCAGCCCTTTGAGCTGGAAGCCGAAGACCTGCTGGCCGTATGCATCCAGCACGAATGCGACCACCTCAATGGCAAGCTGTTTGTCGATTACCTGTCCCGTCTCAAACGCGACCGTATCCGCAAAAAACTGGAAAAACAGCACAAGCAGGAAGGACGCTAAGCCTCGCCCCGGCGCTGTAAGAGCGGGCTTGTCCCGCGACAAAAACACCGCCAAAGCGGGCCCACCTCGCAGCAATCTATGCCGGCTCGCGTTCCGAACAACGGACCGGCACAGAGGCCGCCATTCACAAGCTTTTCGCCATCGCCCGGCCTGGCCGGATGATCGCCACCAGGACAGCCCATGACCGCCCCCAACAGCACATCTCCCGCCCGAATCGTCTTTGCCGGCACACCCGAGTTTGCCGCCGCCCACCTACAGGCGCTGCTGGATAGCCGTCACCAAGTGGTAGCGGTGTACACCCAGCCCGACCGACCCGCCGGTCGCGGCCAGAAACTGGTCGCCAGCCCGGTCAAGCAACTGGCGCAGCAACACGACATTCCGGTGCTGCAACCGGCCAACCTGCGCCACGCAGAGGCGCAGCAGGAACTGGCTGCTTTTAATGCCGACCTGATGGTGGTGGTGGCCTACGGCCTGATTCTGCCGCAAGCAATTTTGGACACGCCACGGCTGGGCTGCATCAACAGCCATGCTTCTTTATTACCGCGCTGGCGCGGCGCTGCCCCGATCCAGCGCGCCATTGAAGCAGGTGATGCCGAAACTGGCGTTACCGTGATGCAAATGGAAGCAGGACTGGATACCGGCCCCATGCTGCTAAAAACCATTACCCCGATTGCCGCCACCGATACCGGCGGCAGTCTGCATGATCGTCTGGCCGAACTGGGTCCACCTGCCGTGCTGGAAGCCGTCGAGTTGCTGTTGGCTGGAACTGCCCAGCCAGAAATTCAGGACGACAATCTGGCCAACTACGCGCACAAGCTCAGCAAAGATTGCGCATTGATTGACTGGTCTCGCCCAGCCATTGAGATTGAACGCGCCATCCGCGCCTTCAACCCATGGCCGATCAGCCACAGCCTGCTGCAAGGCCAGTCACTGAAAGTGCATGCCGCGCAACGGGCCGATGGCAAGGGGCAGGCTGGCGAAATTCTGCATGCCGACCGCAACGGCCTGCGGATCGCCTGTGGCGAAGGCGCACTGCTGCTGACCCGCCTGCAACTGCCCAATGCCCGCGCCATGGAGTTTGCCGATTTGTTCAATGGCCGTGCCGAGCTGTTTGCCGCCGGTCAGGTACTGGGGCAATGAATCCGCGTCTGGCCGCTACCCATGCACTAAGCGCCGTACTCCAGGGCAAGGCATCGCTGGCCGGCAGCCTGCCCAATGTGCTGCAACAGGTGGCCGACAGCGAGCGTGCGCTGGTGCGCGAGCTGGCCATGGGCACTGCCCGCTGGCAGCCACGGCTGGAAATCCTGCTGGCGCAGTTTCTCGACAAGCCGCTGCGCCGTGCCGATCAGGACGTGCAGGCTTTGCTGCTGATTGGCTTGTACCAGTTGCTGTACACCCGTATTCCTGCACATGCTGTCCTGAGCGAAACCGTGGCCTGTGCCGATTCGCTGAAGAAAAAATGGGCAAAAGGGCTGGTCAATGCCGTGCTGCGCCGCGCCCAGCGCGAGGCCGAAGAGCTGTTGCCGCAACTGGAAAAAGATCCGGTGGTGGTCACCGCCCACCCGCGCTGGCTGCAAAAATCACTTAAGGCATTCTGGCCCGAGCACTGGCTGGACATCTGCTCCGCCAACAACCAGCACCCGCCGATGACCTTGCGCGTGAATACATTGCGGGTATCGCGTGATGACTATTTACAGCAGCTAGAACAAGCCGGCATCGCTGCTCATGCAACAGAGTACAGCCACAGCGGCATTCGGCTGGAACAACCCTGCGACGTGTACCAATTACCCGGCTTTGCCGACGGCCTGTGCAGCGTGCAAGACGAAGCCGCCCAGCTTTCGGCGCAACTGCTGGATCTGCAACCCGGCCAGCGCGTGCTGGATGCCTGCTGTGCGCCCGGCGGCAAGACCTGTCATATTCTGGAAACTCAGCCGCAACTGGAATCACTGCTGGCACTGGATCTGGAAGCCGAACGCCTGAAACGGGTGCAGGACAATCTGAACCGTCTGCAACTTAAAGCCCGGCTAAAAGCCACTGACGTGCGCGCTGTGGACGACTGGTGGGACGGCCTGCTCTTCGACCGTATTTTGCTGGATGCCCCCTGCTCCGCCACTGGCGTAATCCGCCGCAATCCGGATATCAAACTGACCCGCCAGGCGGACGACATTGCCGAACTGGCCAAACTACAGGGCGAGCTGCTGGACGTACTCTGGCCGACCCTCAAACCGGGCGGCTTACTGCTCTACGCCACCTGCTCGGTACTGCCGACCGAAAATAGCGACAGCATCGACGCTTTTCTGGAGCGTACCCCGGACGCACAAGAGCAGCCTCTTGCGCTGAACTGCGGTATCCTCCAGCCCCATGGCCGTCAACTGTTTCCGCAACCAAACGGGCATGACGGCTTTTATTACGCCTTGCTAAAAAAGCAAACCTGATTCAGCTGCGCTTGCCTGGGGACTGTCCAGAAACGATTGCAGGAGTGTAGTCTTTAGGATACAGTACTGGCATTCACTGCTGACTGGAAAGGAATCCGTATGTTTGAGATCGTTGAAACCCCGGAGTTTTCTCGCTGGTTACACGGCATAAAAGACAGCATGACACGCCGTCGATTGGCAACCAGGCTTAGAAAGCTGTCATTAGGCAACTTTGGCGACAGTAAACCGGTAGGAGAGGGTGTTTGTGAGCTAAGAGAACACTTTGGCTCCGGATGGCGCATGTACTTTATTCAGTGCGACTCCATTATTGTCGTGATGCTGGGTGGCGGCCAAAAATCAACGCAGCAAGCAGATATCGCCAAAGCCATTGCATTGGCTAAAAGCCTGGAGGATTAAATCATGGTTAAAGTTTCCGAACTCAAGCGCTTCGATATTACCGAGCACCTGGACAGCGAACAGGCCATTGCCGAGTACCTGACTATCGTGCTGGAGGAGAACGATCCAGCCCTTCTTGCGTCGGCGGTTGGCGATATTGCCAAAGCCCGTGGCATGACCCAGGTCGCCAAAGATGCCGGAGTAAGCAGAGAAAGCCTATACAAATCATTGGGTGGCAACGCCATTCCCCGATTTGATACGTTAAGCAAGGTCATTGATGCACTAGGGGTAAAACTGGTGGCTGTACCCAAGTCAATTTAATGCCTAATTCCAAATGGCAGCGATAACTGCTTTACAGTCTCCATTGTCCGTGACACCACCCGGAAAACCGGACGCCATCCTCGGCTTACCAGAGAGTTATCAGCCAAGTCTTTCCCCCACTAAAAAGCCGCCTTGCGGCGGCTTTTAATAAAGAACTGCTTAGTTCTTCTGCTGTAGCATGCGGCGCACGTTGCGATCCATCGGCAAAGTATAGTCATGCACAGCCAGCACCACATTTTTTTGCGGGTGGATAACTTTCAAGTTAACATACACAAATTCACGACTGGTTGCATACGTTCCCGCCACAACAGCCTGGGCACCGAAAGAACGCAGTTGATTCTGACCTTCACGTGTCAACATCATTTCGCCTATTCCTTCTTGAATAACAAGCTCCGTACCCAGTTTCAATTCACGCATGCGATAGCCGTTACGGGTAAAGGTGGCTGCAACCTGCTCGGAAATAACACGCCCCAACGTGGAAGATACATTCATATTATCCACGTTAGCCAATGATGCGATCATCAGCGTACTGGGTGGTTGAACGCTATATCCGTCATGACCTGACAAGCCTACAAAGCTGACAGACTGGCCATAACCCCCCAAGACAACCTCGGTTTTCTTGTCCGGCCAAAAGTTCCGTTCTTCCTCTATAACAGTACCAATACATTCTTTGCTTAGGTTATTTTTGCCTATTTCTGGCAATAAATGTTTCAACACTTCGGAGGCGGCACACTGGTTGCTTTTAACAAAAAGGTCACGTTCAGCATCAGCATAGTTAACTTCCTTTACCCCCTCCTGTTGACACCCCGTTAGAATGGCACCAGTCGTCAAAAGGGCTGCTAGAAAATAAATTCTCATGACTTAATTCCCCCTGACCTGAAACATGGTGACAGGCAGCTGTGAAGCATAATTATGAAAGTCTTTTTCAGTGGTGTAATACACGTTGGTGGTGTTGGCGTAGTAACGGTTACTGTCCGAGGCGGAAACAGAAACCACCAGCTCATGCTTCGGACGTGCGCCTTTTGCAAATTTGGAATTATAAGCAAAGTAGGCATCCGCTGAAATAGCTGTGGCCGCCATGGCTGCGCCTGGCGACACATTGCTATAAATATTGCGCAATACCCACAGGCCACCAGTGACTGCTGAAATTTCACCCATGATCGGATCACGTTTTGCACGATCAGCCCAGCGTACATAGTCAGTGTTTACGTCAAGCACCAAAATGCCTGCACTGCTGGTGTGCTTCATTACTGGATAGCCTTTGGCAATCAGAGCGCTCATCAACTGCTGCTTGAATGCAGCTTGAAATTTGCTGTCTTCTTCCGAAAGCGGGATATACAAAGGCTGCTTGCCGGATGGCAGGGTCTTTATCAGTTCGGCAGCCGTATCATCAGCAATCCTCTGCCAATGGTGGGCAGACTGGAACTTTTGCTGCTCGGATGCCTTGAAATTTGTGGCTACAGGAGCCTCGGTAAATGGAGCGGTACAGCCAGCCAAAAGGACGCTGCCAGCCAGCAACGTAACAATTCTCGTATGCATAATGCATTCCCTGAAGTTATGGACAGCCGGAAGCTGTCGTTTTTGTGTATACCTCTGCGGGGCATTATTGCTTAAATAAAGGGGGGGGCAAGCTATTCCAAACCGAAAACGGGCCACTCTGCCCGCCAGACCAAAACACGGTTTCCCATCGGAATTCTGCTCAAAAAAACGAATAGCACACTATGCGAAAAAAAGCCCGGACGTTGTAGGTCCTGCAATTTTGCTATGCAAGACGCAGGATGACGGTGAATACCGGTCCTGCGGTTGATGCACCCTGCGAATGTATTCACACTCGCAATCCTGTGCCGACGATGCAGCATAACTGCGCAGATCAGGGCAGTGCCGGTTGTCTGCTCCAGAGCATGCGGCGAATGTTGCGGTCCATAGGCAGCACATAGTCATGGGCCGCCAGCACCGCGTTATCCTGCGGCCTGATCACTTTCAGGTTAACGTAAACACGTTCGCGGCCGGTCGCATAGGTACCCACCACCACAGCCTGTGCATCATGGATCCGTGCCAGCTCACGCACCTCGCGGGTCAGCATCAGCTCACCCTGTTGGCGTACAAATACATCGTGGGCCAGTTTAAGCTCGCGCATCTGGTAGCCGGTTTTGGTAAAGGTGGCTGACACCTGTTCGGAAATCACCCGCCCCAGAGTAGATGACCGGTCCAGTGCATCCAGATTGACCAGAGAAGCAATCACCATGGTGCTCGGTGGCCGGATATCAAAGCCAGTTTTACCCGCATGGGCAGCAAAACCGATGGACTGACCATAGCCGCCCAAAGCAATGGTGCCACGCCAGTGTTTTTTGTAGCAGCCTTCATCCGGCCCGCCAAATTTGCCGCCCAGCTCGGGCAACAAATACCTGATCAGCTCGGCAGCGGCACAGTGATTGCTCTTTACAAACAGGTCTTCGCTGGCATGTTTGTAGCCGCTATAGCTCGACTCGCTGGCACAGCCTGCCAAAACAGCACCCATCAACAGATAAACGGCAAGAAAACGGATTTTCATCGGCTACTCCACAACCCGGACCTTGGTATAAGGCAGCTTAGGCAAGTTTGGCGGTGGCTGTTTGTGCGCATAAAGACTGTAGAAGTCCCGCTCGGTGGTGTAATACACATTGGTAACATTGGCGTAAAAATACTGCTGGTCCGCAGCAGTGACCGACACCATCAGCTCATGTTTGGGGCGCGGGCCCTTGGCATATTTGGCATTGGCTGCAAAATAAACATCCGCCGAAACCGCAGCCCCCACCATGGCTGTTCCGGGGGATATATTGCGATACGCATTACGCAATACCCACAGGCCGCTGGTCAGCGTCGTCATTTCTCCCATGACCGGATCACGGCGAGCCCTGTCGGCCCAGCGTACATATTCGGTATCCACATTGATCACCAATACATCCTTGTCATACGGATTTTTAGTAATCCTGAACACATTGGCCTTGATCAGGGCACTCATCAGGCTGGTTCTGAACGCACGGTGAAACTGGTTATCTGTTTCCTGCGGCCTGATATACAGCTTTTTACCCTCATGCAGCCCCCGGGTACACACTGGCTGGTTGGGCGTGCACAGGGTGCTTTCCAGTTGCTGCAAAAGCTGCCTGGCCGCATCGTCGGCAATCACTTGCCAGTGATATGCAGACTGCAATTTGCGTTGTTCGGTTGCCTCGAAATTGGTGGCTACCGGCGCCTCGGTGAAAGGGGCTGTACAACCTGTCACAAGCAGGCTGCCGGCCACTATTAAAGCCATGCTCTTGCGCATAATGTTTACCTGAAATGCTGGACAGCCTGTCGGCTGTCATTGTCCATGTATCGACAAATAGAATAGCACCCTGATATCGGCCATTACGACCACCCGCACATGACACCCGAGCCAGACAGTCCGGCCAGCAGGTGCCGGTCTTCTCGTTCCTATACCTGCATGCGCCGCAACAAACTAGCACAGACACTAACAAATACCCATCACAACACATCCGCCCCGGCTTGTACTCCACCGCCACCACCCGCAAAATACCGCCTCTGACAACAACAGGCGCAAGCAGGCATGAACATCCTTATCCTCGGCGCTGGCCAGGTGGGCGGCAATCTGGCCGAACAGCTGGCCAGCGAGGCCAACAACATCACTGTCGTGGATACCGACTACGAGCGCCTGCGCGAGCTGGGCGAGCGGCTGGATATCCGCACCGTAGCCGGCCATGCCTCCTTTCCATCGGTGCTGCGCCAGGCCAGTGCCGAAGATGCCGACCTGCTGGTGGCCGTCACCAATAGCGACGAAATCAACATGATCGCCTGCCAGGTGGCACATACCCTGTTCCGCACGCCGACCAAGATCGCCCGTGTACGCGCCACGCAGTACCTATTGCGCCACGAACTGTTCAGCCCCGAAGCGCTGCCGATTGATGTCTGCATCAGCCCCGAGCAGGTGGTCACCCACCACATCAAGCGGCTGGTGGAAAACCCCGGCACCCTGCAGGTTATGGACTTTGCCGACGGCAAGGCGCAGCTGGTGTGTGTGCGTGCCCGCCATGGCGGCATGCTGGTCGGCCATCAGCTGCGCGAGCTGCGCAATCACCTGCCCAATGCCGATGTGCGGGTGGCGGCCATTTTCCGCCGCAACCACCCGCTCAAGCTGGTCGGCGGCACCGTGATCGAAGTGGACGACGAAGTGTTCTTCATTGCTGCCCGCCACCAGATCCGCGCCATGATGAACGAGCTGCAACGTCCGGAAGACGGCTATCGCAAGGTGGTGATTGCCGGCGGCGGCCATGTTGGCGAACGGCTGGCCGAGGCCATCGAAAGCCGCTGCCAGGTGAAAATCATTGAACTGGACGCCACCCGCTGCCGCCACCTGTCCGACCACCTGGACAGCAGCGTGGTCCTGCACGGCAGCGCTTCCGACCGTGATCTGCTGCTGGAAGAAAACATCGACCAGGCCGACCTGTTTATCGCCGTCACCAACGATGACGACGCCAACATCATGTCCAGCCTGCTGGCCAAACGCATCGGCGTGCGCAAGGTGATGGCCATCATCAACAACCCGGCCTATGTGGATCTGGTGCAGGGCGGCGCCATCGACATTGCCATCAGCCCGCAACTGGCCACCCTCAGCGTACTGCTGGCCCATGTGCGCAAGGGCGACGTGGTCAGCGTGCACTCGCTACGTCGTGGCGCTGCCGAAGCCATTGAGGCCATCGCCCATGGTGACGAAAAATCCAGCAAGGTGGTGGGCCGCAAAATCCGCGACATCCGCCTGCCCAAAGGTGCGGCCATTGGTGCCATCATCCGCAACGACGAGGTGATCATGGCGGAAAAAGACACCCGGATCAGCAGCGGTGACCACGTCATCCTGTTTGTGGTGGACAAAAAACACATCCCCGACGTGGAGCGACTATTCCAGGTCGGATTGAGCTTTTTCTGACCTGCCCGCCACAGGGATGACCACAATCAAGCCCTGCGGCATGCCAACAGGAGCGGCAACAGGCAAAGCAATACAATGCAGGCACACCCTGCACAGAGGAACACCCCATGACCGACCTCAACAGCCGCTACGGCATGAACCCGCCCCACAGCGAAGTGGTCAGCGCCTGCCAGACCATCGCCCCCTGCAACGCCCTCGACATGGGCTGCGGCAGTGGCCGCAATGCGCTCTACCTGAGCCAGCTGGGTTTTGAAGTCACCGCCGTCGATACCAACTCCAATGCGCTGGGCATGCTGCAGTCCATCATCGAACAGGAAGGCATCACCACCCTCACCCCCGAACTGTACGACCTCAACCGCGCCAGCCTGGATGACGACTACGGTTTTATCGCCTGCACCGTCACCCTGATGTTTCTCGACCCGGCGCGAGTGCCGGCGGTGATTGCCGACATGCAGGCCCGCACCCTGCCCGGCGGCTACAACCTGATTGTCTGCGCCATGAGCACCGCCGCCCATCCCTGCCCGATGCCGTTCTCCTTTACCTTCGACGCGGGAGAACTCAGCGCCGCCTATGCCGGCTGGGAATTGGTCAAATACAACGAAGATCTGGGCACCATGCACAATGGCGCCCAGCTACAGTTCGCCACCCTGCTGGCGCGCAAGCAGGTGTAAAACCGAGGGCTGTTGCCTGCATTGCCGTTGCGGGGGTTTAATAGGCGCCCCGCCACAACCGGCCCGTTACCATGCACTTTGCCGCCATTGCCCGCATCCTGGGCATATTGCTGATGCTGTTCAGCTTTACCCATGTGCCGCCGCTGCTGCTGTCGCTGTATGACGGCAGTGACGCCACCAGCAGCTTTGCGCTGGCATTGGGCATTACCCTGCTGACCGGACTGGGCATCTGGCTGCCGGTGCGCAAGCGGCGTGAAGAATTGCGCGTACGCGACGGTTACCTGATTACCGCCCTGTTCTGGATTGTTCTGGCCTGCTTCGGGGCCATGCCGTTTTACTTGTCGCCGGCACCGGACATGGGGCTGGCCGACTCGTTGTTCGAGTCATTCTCCGGTCTGAGCACCACCGGTGCTACCGTACTGACCGGGCTGGACAGCCTGCCACGCGCCATCCTCTATTACCGCCAGCAACTGCAATGGCTGGGTGGCATGGGCATTGTGGTACTGGCCGTCGCCATCATGCCCATGCTCGGCGTGGGCGGCATGCAGCTGTACCGCAGCGAAATGCCCGGCCCGATCAAGGACAACAAGCTGTCGCCACGTATTGCCGACACCGCCAAAACCCTGTGGCTGATCTACTGCAGCCTGACCGTACTCTGCGCACTGGCCTACTGGCTGGCCGGCATGGACAGCTTCGACGCCGTCGGCCATAGTTTTGCTACCATCGCCATTGGCGGCTTTTCCACCCACGATGCCAGCATCGGCCACTTCAACAGCGCCAGTATCGAGCTGATTGCCGTGCTCTTCATGGTGCTGTCGGGCATGAACTTCTCGCTGCACTTCCTGGCGCTGCACAACCGCTCGCTCAAAGCCTACTGGCACGACGCGGAATGCCGTTTCTATCTAAAAATGCTGGGCAGCACCGTGCTGCTCACTTTTATCGTGCTGGTGCTATATCAACATTACCAGCAGCCGGAGCTGGCCCTGCGTCATGCCCTGTTCCAGGTGGTCACAGTGGCCACCACCACCGGTTTCAGCGTCACCGATTTCAGCGCCTGGCCCAGTTTCCTGCCCTATCTGTTGCTGTACACCGCCTTTATCGGCGCCTGCGCCGGCTCCACCGGCGGCGGCATGAAGGTGATGCGGGTAATGTTGCTGCTACGCCAGGGCCAGCGGGAAATCCAGCGCCTGCTGCACCCCAGTGGCGTCTTCACCGTCAAGCTGGGCAAACGCA
>CAZVDA010000013.1:0-4307 GCA_964625365.1 uncultured Thiopseudomonas sp.
AAGAATAACGGTTTGATCGTGGATTACTGCGGGATACTGAAAAACCTGCGTAAAGCATTGGCAACCTTCGCCGGTGCTGGAGACGAGGGTCATGGCGGAGGTGAGGGCGAAAATGAACCCGCCAAGCCCAATGAAGAGTTGTTGGAAAGTCTGAACGAGTCGATCAGTTTTGTTGCTGAGTTTTTACGAAAGCATGATTTTGAACTAAGCCGGATTATTACAGAAACAGGTTTTGCTAAAAATGCAGCGATTGCTCAAGCCAAGGAAATCATCAATCAAAATGACGAAACACGGAAACGTTTCGAGGTAATGGCACGAGAGGTATTCAATAAGTTTAAAGCCTGCATAAACGTGCCGGGTGTTAATAGCTATCGTGATTTGCGTGATGCCATAAATGTACTCTATAAGAGTTTGCAGGCAGATAAAGAGAAAGCCGACATCTCCGATATTATGAAAGAGCTGTACGAAATTGTTGACGGTAGTATCGATACCACCCATAAAGTCAAAGAGCCGAAACCGGATGTTGATCGAATTTACGATATCAGCAAGATCGATTTTGAACGGCTCCGCCAGGAGTTTTCTAGATCAGAGCGAAAGAATACTACAGTGCAATCGCTCAAGCATGCGGTTGAGAAGAAGCTAGCCAGGCTCATGATGCAGAACCCGTTACGTACTGATTATCAAGAGCACTACGAAAAATTGGTTAAGGAATATAACCAGGAAAAGGATCGCGTTGTTATTGAAAAAACCTTTGAGGCACTGTTAAAACTGAATGAAGAGCTTTCTCATGAAGAGAAGCGCGCAATCAGGGAAGGCTTGGACGAGGAGTCTTTGGTATTGTTTGATCTCCTTAGTAAGCCGAATTTGCAGCCAAAAGAGATTGCCAAGATCAAACAAGTCGCCACTACGTTGTTGGCAACGCTAAAGGCAGAGCGGCTGAAAGTTGCGAACTGGCAGCAGAAAGAATCGACGCGCGACGCGGTTAAGCAGCAGATATTTGATTTTCTTTATGATGAAAGAACAGGGTTACCCGTTGAGCAATATGAAGAAAATGAGATTTCAGATATCACTGAAAGGGTGTTTCTTCACATATATCGGGCGTACCCAGAACTGCCATCGCCCATTTATGGGTGAAGAATTACGCGGAGTTACGCATGGTTTGTGTAATTATGCATGTGGCGCGTAATTGTGCGTAATTTGAGGCAGCTCTATCTCAAACCTCAAATAGGCCGGTTACCTGCCGGATGGTGCCTTGGTCTAAGGAGCCCTTAGCAGGTGATGGCTTGAAAACGGGGGTAATCACCCGCTTTACCGACAATGCCAACCCCAGCCCACGCTCGCGGGAAACCTTCAGCTTTCACCGCCCGGAAACCCTGGCCAACTGGCTAAAACAGGACAAAACCCTGCGTGGCCGCTTGCAAGAATTACCCGCACTCGACCCCAACGGCCTGCGCGAATGCCAGATAACCGCCATCACCAATCTGGAAGCCTCGCTCAAGCAGGACAAACCCCGCGCCCTGATCCAGATGGCCACAGGTGCCGGCAAAACCTTTACTGCCATCACCGCCAGCTACCGCCTGCTGAAAGAGCCGGTCAACGCCAGCCGCATCCTGTTTCTGGTTGATACCAAAAACCTCGGCGAACAGGCCGAGCAGGAATTTCTCAGCTTCCTGCCCAACGACGACAACCGCAAGTTTGGCGAGCTGTACGGGGTGCAGCGCCTGAAAAGCCCCCACGTACCCACCGACTCGCAGGTCTATATCAGCACCATCCAGCGCATGTACTCCATCCTCAAGGACGAACCGCTGGATGAAGCCCTGGAAGAACAAAACCCCGCCGAGCAATACACCAAACCCAGAGAACCGCTGCCGGTGGTGTACAACCCCAAACTGCCGCCGGAGTTTTTCGATGTCATCATCATCGACGAATGCCACCGCTCCATTTACAACCTGTGGCGGCAGGTACTGGAATACTTCGATGCCTATCTGGTCGGCCTGACCGCCACGCCGGACAACCGCACCTACGGCTTTTTCAATAAAAACGTAGTCAGCGAATATGACCATGAAAAAGCCGTAGCCGACGGCGTAAACGTCGGCCACGAAGTCTTCATCATTGAAACCGAAAAAACCACCAAAGGCGGCACCATCAGCGCGAATCTGATGGTCGAGCGAGGACACAGGGCGACTTTTTTAAACCTATCTGAACCCGGCGTTAGACGCAGGCCTGATCGAAATGACCCAGCCAGACGCACCCCGCAGCCCAACCCAAAAATACCGACTAACCGCTCTGGGCAGGCAGTTGCTGACAGCCCTGTGATAGCGCCTTATTTTTGCTTGCATGGCCATAGTCCTATATAGATAATACTCTTATCCAGTATTATTCATGGTGAAAAGCGCCAGTGAAAACCATCGAGCTTGCCAACCAGTTGCCCATTTCGCTGATCTCGCACGAGATGCTCAGCAGTCGCCTGGCGGGAACGGTGAGCAACATCAACAATAAAATTGCCAGTCTGGTCAGGGCGGGTGATTTGATTCGTCTGAAAAAAGGCTTTTACTGCTTTGCGCCGGCCTACCGAAAGCATCTTCTTGACTTGAAAGCGATTGCCGGCGGCTTGTATGCGCCTTCCTACCTGTCTTTTGAGTATGCGCTAAGCTTTCACGGGATCATTCCGGAAGCAGTGTATGAAATGACTTCGGCAACCACGCGCAATGACAAGTACTACGAGACTCCGGTGGGGCGCTTCAGCTACAAAAAAATCCCGTTGCAAGCCTATTCTTTGGGCGTTGACTGGCATTTTGACCGGGTTGAGGGCGGTATTTTTGTCGCCACGGTCGAGAAGGCGCTGTGTGACAAAATTCGTTATCACAGGAGGCTCGGTACGCTGTCGCAGCGGGATATGCGTGATTATCTGCTAGATGATATGCGCGCCGACTTGCCGGAAAACATGAATGTTGAGCTGATAAAAACCATTGCTGAAGCGTACCGCTCCAGGAATCTGGCCACATTGGCCAGCGTAATAGAGAGAATGACCCCATGACCCATCCAGCCATAACCCAAATGCTTGGCCGCTACGATTTAAGCAACGCCAGCTCGGGTTTTTATGCATTGCGTGAAATTTTGCAAGAGGTTGTTCTGGTTGCACTTTATGATGCCGGTTTTTTCAGGCAAGCGGCTTTTTACGGCGGCACGGCACTGCGGGTTTTGCATCGTTTGCCGAGGTTTTCTGAAGATCTGGATTTTTCCCTGCTTGAACCACAGCCAGATTTTGATATTACCCCGTTCCGGCAAGCCATTATTGATACGCTGCAAGCCTATGGTTTTACTGTAAGCGTAGAAATTAAACAGAAGAATAGTGCCAGCGCGGTAGCTTCTGCCTTTATCAAGGGCGGCAATACGCTGGAGCATCTGCTAGCAATCGAAGCACCAGCAGAGATGACCCAAGGCATTCACAAAGGGCAGACGGTAAAAATCAAGCTGGAAGTGGATACAGACCCACCGCCTAATTTTCAGACGGAAGAGGTCATCAGCCTGGTGCCGCGCTCGCACAGCATCAAGACCTTTACCATGCCTTGTTTGTTTGCTGGAAAAATGCACGCTGTTTTGTGTCGGGCATGGGGTAATCGCCCCAAAGGCCGGGACTGGTACGATCTGGTCTGGTATGTATCCAGAAGAACCCCGCTGGATCTGGTGCATTTACAGGCACGACTGGCTCAAAGCTGCACGTTTCTGGAGAATCAAAAGATAGCCTTGCCTGCGCAACTGACCGGCGATGCCGTGCTGGGCTTGCTGGAGCAGCGCATCGCCAGTCTGGATATCGACAAGGCCAAGGCGGATGTGCTGCCCTTTATCCGTGATGCCAGAGAGCTGCAAGTATGGTCGCCCGAGTTTTTTATGGAAATTACCCGGCGAATAAAGTTTCAGGGCTAATGCGAGTTTCTCCGAGTTTTTCGTGTACCTTAAGACCGCATCGTAAGTTACACGAAATTATTGTATGTATATCTGTAACCAGTATCCGCAAAAGCTGTGGTTAACTGAAAATTCGCTGGCTTTGTCTTTAGGTTATTTATGAACGCATCATCCATTGTTTCCCGTGTCTGGAGTTTCTGTACCACCCTGCGTGATGACGGGGTGGGGTATGGCGATTATCTGGAGCAGCTCACCTATCTGATCTTCCTGAAAATGGCGGATGAATACAGCAAGCCGCCCTATAGCCGCGATATGGGTATTCCGCCGCAGTATTCCTGGCAGGCGCTGAAAGACAGCAAGGGCGCTTCGCTGGAAATGCTCTATGTGGAAATCCTGCGCGA
>CAZVDA010000013.1:4407-21228 GCA_964625365.1 uncultured Thiopseudomonas sp.
CGTTTGCCGACGGGCATTTTTTACGCGCAGGGCGTTAAAGCCAACGTGCTGTTTTTCGATAACCAGCCGGCCAGCCCCGAGCCATGGACCAAACAGGTCTGGTATTACGATTACCGCACCAACATTCACCACACGCTCAAGCGCAAGCCGCTGCGTTTTGAGGATTTGCAGGATTTCATCCAGTGCTACAACCCGGACAACCCCGCTCAGCGTGTGGCGAGCTGGGATGCCGATACCAATCCCGATGGCCGCTGGCGCTGTTATTCGTTTGACGAGCTGATGGCGCGTGACAAGACCAGTCTGGATGTGTTCTGGCTGCGGGACAAAAGCCTGACCGATCTGGAAAACCTGCCCGA
The DNA here is from genome assembly GCA_964625365.1 of uncultured Thiopseudomonas sp. Taxonomy (GTDB): domain Bacteria; phylum Pseudomonadota; class Gammaproteobacteria; order Pseudomonadales; family Pseudomonadaceae; genus Thiopseudomonas. Next base: position 4,764 of record CAZVDA010000013.1, read on the forward strand.
ACCGGACGAGCTGGCAGAAGAGATCATCGAAAACATGGAAGCCGGGCTGGAAAGCTTTCGGGCGGTTTTGGCCAGATTGTGATCTAGCGGCGATCGACCTTGGCATTGAATAAAGCAGGCGGCCCCAGGTCAGGCTCAACCGAAAAAGGTCAATAAAAAGCTCAAGCAGAGCACGTTGTCGCCGATATCGGTACGTCATTGATCAAGAGGATCATGATGCGTGCCATGCAGCAAATGCAGGAGCAGTTGCGTTCAACCCTGGCGCACATTACCGACTCGTCACACCAGCTAGCCAGCACGTCGGAAGAGCTGAGCATCATCACCAACGACTCCAGCCGCGCCGTGCACGAGCAGGCCAGCCAGCTGGAGCAGGCGGTTACCGCGGTCAACGAGATGACTGCGGCCATTGAAGAGGTGGCCAGCAACGCCAACAACACTTCGCGCAATACGGAGCAGACACAGGCTCAAGTGCAGAGCGGACAGCAGCTGCTTCAGGAGACTGTGAACACCATTGATAACCTAACCGCAGAAATTGGCAGTACCAATCAGGGCATTTCCCGCCTGGCTGGCAACGTGCAGGAAATCGGTAAAGTGATTGAAGTAATTCGCTCCATTGCCGAACAAACCAACCTGTTGGCCCTCAACGCAGCGATTGAAGCGGCGCGGGCAGGCGAGCAGGGACGAGGTTTTGCCGTGGTTGCCGATGAGGTGCGTGCGCTGGCTGGTCGGACCCAGGATTCCACCGTAGAAATCGAACGCATGATCGGCACCGTGCAAAACGAAACCGAAGTGGCAGTTAAAAACATGGATGCAAGCAGCCAGTGGGTGATCAATACCCGTGAAATGGCACATGAGGTCCTGGAGGTTCTGAGCCGTTCGGCTGAGCTGATGGACCAGACCAACCAGCAGAACCTGAGCATTGCCAGCGCTGCCGAAGAGCAAGCCATGGTGGCCCAGGAAGTAGACAAGAGCCTGGTGGCCATTCATGACCTGTCGGCACAAACCTCGGCTGGTGCCGACGAAACCCAGGTGTCCAGCCAGGAGCTGGCGCGTCTTGCCGAAGGGCTTAACGATCTGCTGAAGCAGTTCAGGCTCAATTAACAACCTTCATCGACCCTAACGAGCGGTTTCGCGGCATGCGAAGCCGCTTTTTTTCTAGTCGGGCGTGCCTGCGGTACGCGCACATTTTGAAGCCTGCGGACTGGCTGCTACACTTCTCCCTTTGCCGGCACCGTGCCGGCCGTGATCTCGCGAGAAAAAGGGCCAACCATGCAGCATCCCGCCGAACAGTCCCTGCTGGGCAAGCAGGCTTCCTACAGCAGCCAGTATGATTCCGGCCTGCTGTTTGCCATTGAGCGCACACATAACTGGGCCAGACTGGGCCTGACGGCAAACACGCTACCCTGGCAGGGCGCGGATGTCTGGACGGCCTATGAGCTGTCCTGGTTGTTGCCTTCCGGCAGGCCGGTGGTGGCCATGGTCGAGTTTCGCATTCCGGCGGATTCGCCCTGCATCATCGAGTCCAAGTCGTTCAAGCTGTATCTGAATTCTTTTAACCAGACGGAGTTTGCCAGTCACGATGACGTGGCTGCCGTGCTGCAGCGCGACCTGTCGGCGCTGGCCGGTGCACCGGTTGGCGTGCAGCTGATGGAGCTGGCGCAGGCCACGGCAACGGGCCTGGCTGAACTGCCGGGCCTTGGCGTGGACGGGCTGGATGTGTCGGTGCAGCAGTACGCCGGAGCCAATGCCGGCCTGCTGGTATCGACACCGGACGAACCCCATGAGCAGCAGTTGCACAGCCACTTGCTGCGCTCGCTCTGTCCGGTCACCGGCCAGCCGGACTGGGGCAGCGTGCTGATCGAATACGCGGGCACACAGCGTTTGCAGCCCGAATCACTGTTGCGCTATCTGGTCAGCTTTCGCGAGCATCAGGATTTTCACGAACACTGTGTCGAACGCATCTTTACCGACCTGCAACAGCAACTACAGCCGGACTGGCTGAGCGTACAGGCACGCTACCTGCGCCGTGGCGGGCTGGACATCAACCCCTGCCGCAGCAGTCGCCCACAAAGCTGGCCCACATTGCGTCTGGTGCGCCAGTAACAGGAGATACCCCATGAAAACACTCCGTATCGGCTTTGCCGGCATCGGCCTGATGGGCCTGCCCATGTGTCGCCGCCTGCTGGCTGCCGGTTATTCGCTGACGGTATGGAACCGCAATGCGGCCAAATGCGCTCCACTGGTGACAGAAGGCGCGCAACAGGCTGCCAGCCCGGCAGAGCTGGCACGCAGCTGTGATGTGCTGATCCTGTGCCTGGCCGATACTGCCGCCGTGCAGGCGGTGGTGCTGGGAACGGACGGTATCGCGCAGGGCGTGCACAGCGGGCAGGTGATTGTTGACTGCTCCAGCATCGAGCCGCAGGCCACCCGCGAACTGGCACAGCGGCTGGCCGGGCAGGGCGCACACTGGCTGGACGTACCGGTTTCCGGTGGCGTGGCAGGTGCCGAAGCCGGCAGCCTGACCTTGATGGCCGGCGGCGATGCGCAGGTACTGGCCAGCGTCGAGCCGGTACTGATGCAACTGGGCCTGCGCCTGACCCACATGGGGCCGGTGGGCAGCGGGCAGGTCACCAAGGTCTGCAACCAGATGCTGGTGGCCTGCAACGCCATGGTAATTGCCGAGGTGGTGGCGCTGGCTGAACGCTCGGGCGTGGATGCCGGCTTGCTGGCTCCGGCGCTGGCCGGCGGATTTGCCGACAGCAAGCCGCTGCAGATTCTGGCACCACAAATGGCCGGGCGCAGTTTTGAACCGGTCAAGTGGCATGTGCGCACCCTGCTCAAGGATCTGGATATGGCGGTCAAACTGTCACAGCAGCAGGCCAGCGCCACGCCAATGAGCGGCATCGCCGCCCAGCTGATGCGCACCCATGCTGCCCGTGGCGACAATGCCGGACGCGATCCCGCTACGCTGATTGAGCTGTATGCCGGAGACACGCCATGCAGCTGATTGCCAACCTGTCTTTGTTGTTTACCGAGCTGCCCTTGCTGGAGCGCGTCGAGGCGGCGCGGCTGGCCGGTTTTGACGCGGTAGAAATCCAGTTTCCCTATGAACTGTCACCCCTGGAGCTGCACAAGGCCCTGCAGGATGCCGGTTTGCCGCTGGTGCTGATCAACCTGCCGGCAGGCGACCTGATGAGCGGCGGAGCGGGGCTGGCCTGTCAGCCTGACCGGCGGCGCGAGTTTGCCGAGGCACTGGACAGTGCGCTGGAGTATGCGCTGATTGCCAAACCGCAACAGGTCAACGTACTGGCCGGACGTCTTTTGGAAGGCCAGAGTGCCGAAAAAGCCTTTATGACACTGGCCGGCAACCTGCGTGAAACAGCACGGGCGTTTTCCCGTCTGCGCGTGCAGGTACAGGCCGAGGCCATCAACGCACTGGACATGCCGGGCTTTTTCCTCACCAGCCCGCAGCAGCAGCTGGATCTGCTGCGCGAAGTGTCGCAGCCCAACTGCAAGGCCCAGCTTGATGTGTATCATATGGCCCGCCAGGGCATCGACCCGCTGCAGGCGATTGCCCTGCTGGGTGATGCCATCGGCCATGTACAGTTTGCCGATAACCCGGGTCGCCACGAGCCGGGCACCGGAACGCTGGACTTTATGGCCATTCGCCAGGCGTTGCAGTCCGGCGGTTATCACGGCGGCTGGGCCGCCGAGTATCGCCCTTCAAGCACCACAAGCGCCGGCCTTGACTGGATGCAGCTGCCCGCCTTTCAGCGCTGAGCGCAATCGCCAGCCGGTATTGAATACAGAAGAGATCATCCGACATGATGCAACAAAAAATTGAAGCAGCCCTGCAAAGCCTCAACCCCGAGTTTCTAGAGGTCAGCAATGAAAGCCACATGCACAGCCGTGGCCAGGAAACCCATTACAAGGCGGTGATTGTTTCTGGTTTTTTTGAGGGGATGAACAAGGTCAAGCGCCAGCAGGCAGTGTATGCCGCGCTCAAGAATGCCATGCCCTATGCGTTGGCCCAGCACTGCTACACCCCGCAGGAGTGGGCGCAAACACAGCAGGCACCTGAGTCGCCGCAATGCATGGGCGGCAGCCTGCACGACCTGAAAAACGCCTGATCAGCGGGTTGCCATCCAGATCAGCAAGCCGGCCTGAAAAATGGCAAAAAAGATCAGTGTAAAGATGGTGAAGCGCATGGTGTTGTCGTCGCGCTGCAACAACTCCAGCTTCTGGTTGAGCGCACTGATCTGGCTGGTTTGCGATTTCAGGTTGAGATCCGAGCTGTACAGCAGGTGCGCGGCTTCGAGGTGATCCATGATGCGGATCTTGTCACGGTTCCATTCACGGCCCAGCTGGTCGAGCCGTATGGCCGTGCAGCTGGCACTCATCTGCACTCCGTCATTGTAGGTAACGGTAAAACCCTGCGCCTGTAACGCATGGTCACGCCGCAGGCGCGCCATGTCTGTGGGAACCAGTTTGGTTTTCAGCTCCAGCGACGGCAGGCTGTAGTCATGCCATTTAGGGCTGCACCATTCCACGGCCTGGGCCATCAGCAGGCGACCCAGTCCGCGGTTGCCCGGTTCGGTGAACAGGCCGTGCTCCGGCAGGATCTGGATGGTCTTTTCTCGATGATCGACCCACAGCTCCAGATTGTTGCTGTTTTTGCCGAATTTTTTGTCCGGAAAAACCACGCTGAGCCTGAGCATGCTCATTTCCTTGCTGTGCCGGCTGATACGGCTCAGACAGCCAAACAGCAGCGGGCGCAGGCCGGTTTCCCGTTCGGCAGTCAGGGGAGCCAGGCGCAGAATCTGCACGCTGTCATAGGGCAGGGCAGCCCAGGTTTTCTGTTTCTTTTGCAAGGGCGTTTCGGCGGCGGGTACGGGCCCCGCTTCATCGGCAGACTGCACGTCTGTGGCGTCAGTCGCCTGTGGAGTCTCGCTGTCAGTACGTACAGATTCGCCAGGCTCGCCGGTCTGCATGTCTTCGCCCGTCATGGGGTCGATCAATTGCTCAGTCATCATGTCCTTGCCTTGTTTCGTCAATGCGTGTCGGCCCTGTATCGGCAATCCGCACACGGACTACAGGCTGGCGCTTTGCCATTCAGGCGACACGCCGCCAGCCGGGCGTACCCTAACACAAAAGCCGGCCTGGGGGCCGGCATCCCTAAAAGACTCACCCGGCAAAAGCTGGGTGAGTGAGTTGTGCCTGAAAACCGTTCGGATTACTCCGGCTTGAGCATATCCTGCGGGCGCACCCACTGGCTGAACTGCTCGTCAGTCACCAGTTCCAGCTCAATCGCCGCCTGACGCAGGGTCTTGTTTTCCTCGTAGGCTTTTTTGGCGATTTTCGCCGCGTTGTCGTAACCGATGTGGCGGTTCAGCGCGGTGACCAGCATCAGGCCGTTTTCCAGATGGGCGGCCATTTGTTGCTCGTTGGCGCTCATGCCGGCTACACAGTGTTCCTGGAAGTTCACGCAGCCATCGGCCAGCAGACGGATGGATTCCAGCAGGTTATGCACAATCACCGGCTTGAACACGTTGAGCTGCAAATGCCCCTGGCTGGCGGCCATGCTGACGGTGGTGTCGTTGCCGATCACCTGGCAGGCCAGCATCGACAGCGCCTCGCACTGGGTCGGGTTGACCTTGCCCGGCATGATCGAGCTGCCCGGCTCATTGGCGGGCAACAGCACCTCGGCAAAACCGGCACGCGGGCCGGAGCCGAGCAGGCGCAGGTCGTTGGCCAGCTTCATCAATACTACGGCGAGGGTTTTCAATGCGCCAGACAGGATCACCAGACGCTCATGGCCAGCCAGTGCGGCAAACTTGTTGGGCGCACTGGTCAGCGTCAGGCCGGTTTGCGCGGCCAGTGCAGCGGCGACTTTTTCGGCAAATTGCGGGTGGCTGTTGAGGCCGGTACCCACGGCTGTGCCGCCCTGGGCAATCTGGCAGATCGCCGGCAGGCTGCGTTCGATAGCGTCCTTGGCGTAATCCAGTTGGGCAACAAAGGCTGACAGTTCCTGGCCGAAGGTGACTGGTGTGGCATCCATCAGGTGGGTGCGGCCGGTTTTCACCAGATCCATATAGCGTTGTGACTGGGCATGCAGCCCGTCACGCAGGGTCTGGATGCCGGGCAGCAACTGGTTATTTACGGCCTGCAACACGGCAATGTACATGGCGGTCGGGAAGCTGTCGTTGGAACTTTGTGCGCGGTTGACGTGGTCGTTGGGGTGCACTGGTTCTTTACCGCCACGGCCTTTACCAGCGATTTCGTTGGCGCGACCAGCGATTACCTCATTGACGTTCATATTGCTCTGGGTGCCGCTGCCGGTTTGCCAGACCACCAGTGGAAAGTGCCCATCCAGTTTGCCGCTGATGACTTCGTCGGCGGCCTGTTCAATCAGGCTGGCCAGCTCCTGTGGCAGCTCGCCCAGCTCGGCATTGACTTTGGCTGCGGCTTTTTTCACTTGCGCCAGTGCATGCACCACTGCCAGCGGCATCTGCTGGCCGCCAATCACAAAATTTTGTTTGGAACGCTGGGTCTGTGCGCCCCAGTAAGCGTCTGTGGGGACTTCAATCGCGCCCATGCTGTCGGTTTCGGTACGGGTAGTCATGTGCTTCTCCTGCAAGTGGTCAATCAGTCGTGGTCTTTGCGCTCGGCAGCGTCCAGCTCGGCGTTGCGGGCTTTCATCCGCTCCAGGGCGTCAGGATCAATCGGCATTTTGTCGGCGGTGTCGCGTAGCAGCAACAGGCTGCCGACAATGCTGCCCAGCGCAGCGGCTATTACCAGCCAGATGTACCAGGGCATAGGCAGGGCTCCATAAAAGGGAAAACCCAACTATACACAGCTGGCTGGCAGTTGCCATGTGTGTTGTATCCGAGCACACATGATAACAATTATCATTTGCCAAATATAGGCCGCTTGCCTGCAGGTGTGACGCCACGCTGGACACTGGGTACAATGTCGCCTTTTCCACAGCAGAGAGCATGCCCATGAACAGCCCCATTGTTGTTGCCCTTGATTTTCCCGGTTTCGAGCAGGCCATGGCCATGGCCCGCCAGCTCAATCCACAGGATTGCCGGGTCAAGGTTGGCAAGGAGCTGTTTACCCGTTGCGGGCCGCAGGTGGTGGATGCGCTGCACCAGCTGGGCTTTGAGGTGTTTCTGGATTTGAAATTCCACGACATTCCCAACACCACCGCCATGGCGGTCAAGGCAGCAGCGGAAATGGGCGTGTGGATGGTCAACGTGCATTGCTCGGGCGGTTTGAAAATGATGGCGGCCTGCCGTGAGGTACTGGAGCAGCATCCGGGTGCCAAGCCGCTGCTGATTGGTGTGACCGTGCTGACCAGCATGGAGCAGGACGATCTGGCCGGTATCGGGCTGGATGTGGCGCCGCAGGAGCAGGTGTTGCGTCTGGCGGGTCTGGCCGAGCAGGCCGGGCTGGATGGGCTGGTGTGTTCCGCTCAGGAAGCGCAGGCGCTCAAACAGCAATGGCCGGCTGGCCGGCTGGTCACCCCCGGCATCCGCCCGGCCGGTACTGCCAGCGATGACCAGAAACGTATTCTGACCCCGGCCCAGGCCATGCAGGCCGGTTCCGATTACCTGGTGATTGGCCGTCCGGTGACCCGTGCTGATGACCCTGCTGCTGCCGTGCGGGATATTCTGGCCAGCCTGTAGACTGCGCCTCTTTTGACTGAATGCTGCGACTGCGCGCAGCATGACGGAATCCACCGTCATTCTGCGCTTTCCCGACACAGTGGCCGTGGCGTCATGCTGCGTTTTGCACAGAAAAATCGCCGTCCACAGTCATTCTACGTTTTGCGCAGCAAAATCGCAGAATCCATAGAGGTGTCATGTAGCACAGGACGTGACAATCATCCGGCAGGGAGCATTAACCACTCACCGTAAAGAGGTTTGCCATGCCCCTGATGCTGGTTCGTAACGACATCACCCTTATGGCGGTGGACGCCATTGTCAACGCTGCCAATACCTCGCTGGCCCGGGGCGGTGGTGTTTGTGGTGCCATCTTTACCGCTGCCGGCGCGGACAGCATGCACAATGCCTGTTCGCAGCTGGCACCCATCCAGACCGGCGAAGCCGTTATTACTCCCGGTTTTAATTTGCCGGCGCGGTATGTGATTCACACCGCCGGTCCCGTTTATGACCAGCACAGCCCACAACAGGCAGAACAGCTACTGCGCAGCGCCTATACCAGCAGTCTGCAACGGGCGCTGGAGCAGGGCTGTAACAGCGTTGCCTTCCCGCTGATTTCATCCGGTATTTATGGCTACCCGAAAGAGCAGGCACTCAGCGTCGCCTGCGATGCCATCCGCCAGTTTTTGCGTCCGCTGGAAGACGAGCCGGAGGTCTATCTGGTCGTGTTTGACCGCGATGCCTTCGGCCTGAGCCGGACGCTGATGGGCGAGGTGGCCAGCTTTGTTAATCAGCATTATGTTGACGAACAACAGGAGCACTTTGGGCGTCACCGCCAGCTGCGGGAAGCCCGGCCCGAGAACCGGTTTTCGCCCGAGGCATGGCGGGATGATGTTTGCCTGAAGGTATCCGGCGAACTGGATGACCTCTACCTGGCCAATAGGCTTGAAGACGCCTTTGAGGTTTACCTGCTACGCCTGATCCGCACGCTGGGCATGACCGAGGTCGAGGTGTATAAAAACGCCAACCTCAGCCGCAAGCTGTTTTCAAAAATCCGCACCGGCAATGGCTATCTGCCCGGCAAGCGCACGGTACTGGCGCTGGCCATCGGCATGCGGCTGGATCTGGAGCAGACACAGGCGCTGTTGCAGCGCGCCGGTTACGCACTGGCCCACAACCAGATGTTTGATTTGATTCTTGAGTATTTCATCCGCACCCGCAAATATGACATCCATGAAATCAACACCATGCTGTTCAAGTACGATCAGGCGCTACTCGGCTGTTGAGATGTCGCCTGCCGGGAGACCTGCGCCCCGCCTTGCCCGCCTAGACTGGCCTCACATTTACCGAGGAGGGCAACCCCATGAACACTTTGACCGAACTGGTTTTTATCCTGGACCGCAGCGGCTCCATGGCTGGACTGGTGGACGATACCCTGGGCGGCTACAACAGCATGCTGGAAAAACAGCGCAACCTGTACAGTGACTGCCGCATTACCACCGTGCTGTTTGACCACGAGATCCAGATCCTGCACGACCGTCTCGACATCCGCCTGGTAACGCCGGTCACCCGCGAGCAGTATCAGCCCCGCGGCAACACCGCCCTGCTTGACGCAATGGGCATCACGATCAACCGGCTGGGTGCCATCCAGCAGTACACGCCGCCGGCACAGCGGGCAGAGCGGGTCATGGTTGTAATAGTGACCGACGGCATGGAAAACGACAGCCGCCAGTACAGCCTGGGGCAGGTGCGCAAAATGGTGGAGCGCCAGCAACAGCGTTTTGGCTGGGAGTTTATTTTCCTGGGAGCCAATATGGACGCCATTGATGTGGCCCGCAGCTATGGCATACAGCCCGACAAGGCCAGCAACTATGTGCCTGACAAGCAGGGTGCCGAACTGAATTACGAGACGCTTGCGCTGGCCGTTACCCGCTTTCGTCGCGGCGACCGCGACTTCCACAAGGAACTGGACAGCATCCGCCGGGACGAACAGCAGCGCGGCGGGCGATACGGCCGCTAACGCCTTGCAGCATCAGGGCTGGATAACACCGGTAAAAAACAGGATGGCGGCCATGCAGAACATCAGCACAAACCCAACCGGAAAGCCCAGCAAATGGGGCAGCCAGGGGCCCATGCTTTTCAGGGTGCGGGCTGTATAGAGCCAGCCGCCAGCAAAGGCGGTCAGGATCAGAACAATGGCAAGCGCGTTCAAGGGCGTGGCTCCGTAACGTGTCGGTGACCTGCTGCGGGATCAGGCCCTGCAGCGGGTCGTAGGAGAAAGGATTCTACTTTGCGCCTTCAACAAAAGCCACGCACAGGCAGTCAGCCCTGTACAAGCTGATCGAACGCATTCGCAGAAGCCGGCGGCCGATTTGTTATACTTCGGCAAATTTGGCTGGAGTCTGACATGAAATACGATTTTGACCTGTTTGTAATCGGTGCCGGTTCCGGCGGCGTACGTGCCTCGCGTTTTGCGGCCGGTTTTGGTGCCCGTGTGGCGGTGGCGGAAAGCCGTTATCTGGGCGGCACCTGCGTCAACGTCGGCTGTGTGCCGAAAAAACTGATGTCCTATGCCGCCCATTGCAGCGAAGACATTGCCTTAAGCCGTAGCTTTGGCTGGGATGCACAGGCGGCAGGCTTTGACTGGGCCACCCTGATCGGCAACAAGAACCGTGAAATCGAACGCCTCAACGGCATCTATGGCCGCCTGCTGGACAACAGCGGAGTAACCCTGCTCAACGGTCATGCCCGCATCACTGGCCCGCACCAGGTTGAGGTCAACGGCCACACCTACAGCGCCGAACATATCCTGCTGGCTACTGGTGGCTGGCCGGTGCTGCCGGACATCCCCGGCAAGGAGCTGATGACCGACTCCAACCAGGTGTTTTATCTGGACCAGCAACCGCAACGGGTGCTGGTGATTGGTGGAGGCTACATTGCACTGGAATTTGCCTCCATCTTTAACGGTCTGGGCAGTGAGGCCCATGTGTCCTACCGTGGCGAGCTGTTTTTGCGTGGTTTTGACCAGGATGTACGTGAGCACGTGCGTGACAGCATGGCCGCCAAAGGCATCAACCTGCACTTTAATAGTGAAGTGCAAGCCATTGAAAAAACAGGGCAGGGCGACGAACTTAATGTAACCTTTAAAGATGGTTCAACCCTGGAAGTGGACTGCGTATTCTGCGCCATTGGCCGCCGGCCGATGCTGGACAACCTGGGGCTGGAAAACGTCAATGTCCAGCTGGACCGTCACGGCCTGATTGCCGTCAATGAGCGTTATGAAACCAGCGAGCCGAGCATTCTGGCGATTGGCGACCTGATCGAAGGCCCGCAACTGACGCCGGTAGCACTGGCCGAAGGCATGGCGGTCGCCCGCCGCCTGTTCAAGCCGGATGACTATCAGCCTGTTAGCTACGACAACATTGCCACTGCGGTATTTACCCTGCCCAACATTGCCACCGTGGGCCTGAGCGAAGAACGGGCGCGGGCAGAGGGCTATGACATCAGCGTGTTTACCAGCACATTCCGCCCCATGAAACTCAGTTTCTCCGAAGTGCAGGAGCGCATCTTCATGAAGCTGGTGGTGGATAAAGCCAGCGACCGGGTGCTGGGCTGCCACATGGTCGGCCCGGATGCCGGCGAGCTGATCCAGGGCCTGGCTGTGGCGCTCAAGGCCGGAGCCACCAAGGCGGTGTTTGACGACACCATCGGTATCCACCCAACCGCCGCCGAAGAGTTTGTCACCATGCGCACTGCTACGCGTTAACTTGCCGCTGCCGGAAACGGACGTAATCGCTGGCCAGAGCCGCATTTGTAGTAAGCCTGAAGCGTTACGGTTGTTCCGGCAGACAGCGGGCAAGCGAAACGGCTGCGTTGTAACCGAGCCTGAACCGCCGCTGAATCTCGGAAATACTGCAGCGTCCGCGCATCCTGACAAAGGCTGTGACCTGTTCCAACAATTCGGTGTTGGCAACGGTGGGTACAGCCTGACGGGCGTTCACAACGGGGGCTTGTTGCGGCTCTTCGGTGCCTGAATGCAGCCAGCTATGCACAGCCTCCAGCGCCTGTGCACCGGGCTCAGCGTTGTGAAAGCCCTTGAGCTCTTCCAGCACCCAGCAGCCATGTGGCTTGCGCCTGAGTGACAGGGTAAGCCGTTCAGGCGCAGTAACCTTGTAAATAAATACCTCGCCAGCGGCAATCATCCCGGAGTAGGTGCCAACGCAATGCTGCATGCAGTTGCCTTCCTGCAACAGCTCTTCCCAGGTCGTCAGCGGCACAATGGAGCTACTACCGAAGCGGGGCGGTGGTGGGTAATCACCATGTTGAAGTCTCAATAAAAGCGCATGGTCTTTGGCCGTAGTCTGGTTAAAACGCCAGACCATCCGGTCATGTAGCCTCTGTAAGTCCTGCCGGGTCTGGGTTTGGCGCAAGGTATGCAAGCTGACGCCCATGTTTTGTGTGTCACGCACCAGCCGGCTGAGCACCAGCACATCCTTGATGGTACTGCCGTCATCCAGCATCGACAGTAGCCCCGGCCATACCTGTTGCGGGTTGCGGGATAACAACTGGAAAATTGCCAGGCCGGAGCTGGGTAGATGGCGAAGGTGGTTCACTAGCGCGGGCTGCTGAAGAACGCGGATAAGAGTAAGTACATCTTCGTCATGGCGCAGTTGCAGGCGCATTCTGTCCAGTATTTTCAACGTGCTTGTGCTGACCACCAGACCCAGATGCTGAAGGATATGCTTGCGTTTGCTGCATACCAGCTGTTGAAAATCATGCTCATGGATGCCGTTTTGAACGGCATGCTCCACCACCAGCAGAAAAAGCATCGGGTTGGATAGTGCCAGCTCTTGTGCTTGCCGGGACGACAATATGGCCTGCAGTACAGCAAATTGGCGATACGGAGTGGCTGCCTGAACCACATCAAACACCGGGCGAGGCAGCGCGTGCAGGTCATCGCCCAGCAAAGCGGCAAGAGGCAGGCCGGGAGACTCCAGAAAGCCGCCCTCACTGATCTGTTCCGTACCGCTATGGGCAGTCCAGCACAGCGGTTTTGCACTGTTCGGTCGGTTGATAAGGATATGAACGGGATAGCCGATGGCCTGGGTCACATCCACGCAAATCACGTCAGGGTCGTACCGGGTGATCATGTTGGTAGTCCTTAAAAACAAATAAATCAATCCAGAAAAAGCGTATCCAGGTCTTCGATGGCAGTGGTGTAGTGGCTGTCTGTTTTCCAGACGGCTTTACTGACATCAAAGCCAAAAAACTGTGCAATGGCTGACCGGATGGCCGGACTGAACAGGGATTTATCCAGATAAACCCGATGGCAATCGCCTTTGCGCTGCCACAAGACCCGTCCTCGTGCTACATCCTGATACTCCATGGATGCCAGCTCTGGGTAGCTGCGTCTTGCCGCTGCCATCTTGTCCCACAACTCAACATGGCCTAGGTTGCTGTCCACCAGACCGGCCACCGCTTCAGTGCCCGCCGTTATCGGTTCTGCCTGACCAAACACCATTCCTTGGTAAACCCAGAAAATGCCAATCATGATAAATCCTCCGACTCAACAAACAGGCAAAGGCGCAGTACTGCGGTAAAGCGTCTTGGCGACACGGCCATTGTTTAACGTAATTATGGGACACATAAACGACAGAACGTGACGTATAAATGGGGTAGCCTGCTCGTCATTGAGCATAAAACTGCTAAAAGGTGAAAAATGGGCAAAGAAAAAACAATATGCCTGCTGTTGGCTGACCTGACAGCGCTGGCCGTGGATGCGATGGTCAATCCGGCCAATGAAAGCCTGTTACCCAGCAGCGGTTTGTGCAGTGTCATGCACAAAAAGGGCGGGGCAGAACTGACCGTAGCCTGTCAGGCTCTGTTCCGGCAGCAACGTACCCGACCCGTGGGCAGCGCGATCCCGACCACTGCCGGATGTTTGCCTGCCCGGTATGTGATTCATGCTGTGGGGCCAAAGTGGCATGAGCATCAGACTGATCCCGCTACGCCACTGCGCGACACCTGGCGCAATATCCTGCACTGTGCCGATTCGTTGCGGATACAAACCCTGTCCGTGCCGGCCATCTCCACCGGAATGCATAAATATCCCAAAGAGCTTGCCGCGCAGATCGCGCTGGAAACACTGGCCGACGAGCTAAGCCGGTGCAGCTTTGTGCGCAGAGTTTTGCTGGTGAGCAGCGATGTTGAAACTGCCATTGCTTATAGAGTAGTGGCTGGCAGGCTGGGTTTGACTTCTTTTGAGTGGGTTGATTTGATGCCACTTGACCTTCAGGCTGATGTGTAAGGAGAAAATTTATGTCACAAATTGATTTGGAAAAATGCCGTGAGTTTCTTGACCACGCCAAAGGGTATTTTATGCCGGAAGTGGAACAAACATTCTTTGATGTTGGCTTGCGTGGCCACTACGAGAACCCGACAACAGAGCTTTTAGCATTTTTTCTTGATCCAAATAACGCACATGGACTTGGTGACTATTTTCTATGTGGACTATTTGATGCTTTAGAACTTGATTATAAAGAGTCTGGCAGTTTTATTCTTGTTAGCAGAGAAGTTCAGACAGAAGTCGGTCGAATAGATTTGTTAATTGAGATGGAAAATACAGTAATCATTATAGAGTGCAAGATTAACCATCATGTTAACAATCCGTTTGCTTGTTATGAAAGCTACGCTGGCACAACATTTAAAAACAAGCCTAATAAAGTATTTGTGCTGCTTTCTATTACTGGAGAGGGATTGAGCAAAAGTGGCGACAATTCTTATTGCTGGAAAGGTGTTAGTTATGAAAACCTGGCGTTAAGCATTAAGGAATATATGCCAGATAATGTTGACTGTAATAAGTGGCAGATACTGGCGCGTGAGCTGTTACTACAGTTTAAAAATTACGGGGTGATAAAAATGGACAAAGAGAAATTTGAGTTTGCTTTAACTAACTTGGAGAGTATCAATCAGCTTAAAATGCTAGAAGATGCTCTTTACACTGAAGTTGTCAAAAGAGTTGAACATAGACTTGCAGAAATTAAGCCAAGAAATATTAGAGTTCGTCATCAGGTGTGGGATAAAACATCAAAGGTGATAAGATTTAGCTTGGATGATTGGCAAGGTGAACACGACTGTGCGCTTTGTTTTAACAAGGATGTAAATAAGCCATTTATGATAAGAACCTGGGTTGTAGAGAGTAATGAAAAAATATTCTCAGAAAGCCTTTCTGGAATCCCCAGTAAATTATACTTTGATGTGAAATCTGGCGAATCCGAGACCTATAAAGGAAATAGATGGCCGCGTTGGGACTGGTGGAGTAAAGAAATCGAATCGGCCATAGAGCTAATATCGCAACTGATTTTAGCGCTAGACAAAATAGAAAAATTGGCTGATAACAAAATAGGCTAATTTATGGTTAACGAACAATTGATTCATTTGTCAGAGCTTGATATTGGTTGTTATTATTTTGGTAAAGGAAGGTATTCAAATATAGGCGTATGGGATGGTGAGTGCTTTATTGTTCTGGCAAATACGATGATTCATGAAGACATTAGATAAATGTGCAGAAATATGGAGTATATAAAATACGAGCCTTATTGCCTTGATGAGGCGAGTGCCGGGTTTAAACCGTTTGTGAGAATTTATGAGTTAATAGATATACCATATTTTATTGCTGCCAATAATAGGCGTAAAGCAGGAGATATTGAGTGATGCAAAAAATAATCATTGGTGCCGGCGGCGCTGGCTGTAATATCGTTAGCCAAATCACAGACAGCGATCTGTACGCCATTGCGCTATTCAATACAGATTTAAAGTCCTTACAAAAGTACCTAAGCAAAGACACTCACCAGCTCGGCAAGCAAGTATGCCAAGGTCATTCGCCTGTTGGTTTTGCTCAGGCACGAAAAGCAATTAACGAAAGCCGAGAGGATATTCAGCAGCTAATTCAGCCTTTCGCTAAAATATTTCTAGTCGTTGGTTTAGGCGGTAACACAGGTACAGCTTTTACGCAAACACTGATTGAACTGGTACAACAGGCAGGCAAAGAACTAGAGTTGTTTTTAATCACGCCATTGGAGCTGGAAGCTGAACGCCTAAAACTTGCCAACGATGTGCTTGCTGAGATTCCAGCACAATACCGCAAAAATATTTATTCGCTGGCTGAGTACGCTAAAAATGCCGGTCGGCAGGATTCGCTGGAAAGCCTTTTGAGGAAAGTGGATGAGCTAGTGATTTCTAAATTCATCAATGAATAAGGTAACGTTATGGAATTTTATTTAATTGCTGCTGTTATTTTAGGATTTATGGTGTACATGACGTATTCCGATACAAATAAAAAATTTCTACCAAGAGCAGGAAGAAATAAACCAGGCTTTGGCGACTACTTAAAAACATTTATTCAAATAGTTGTGAAGTCTTTAGAGGAAGGCAAAAAAAGCAAATCCTTAAAATCTAATGTTAATAAAGATTCTGCTAAAAACACTTTCTTTGAGAAAAAGATAAGGGGTGATCGTGCTTTTCATCACGGAATACAAGTGCTTGGTGGAGTCTTGCCTCACAGTACATATATAGGTGGCATTGAGGTTCGTTACGATCAGCAGCAGCCAACTCATACAAGATTTATAAATGGTAAACAGGTCGTTGAGGCTAAAGGCAATTTACAGGTTTTTTATGCTAAGCCTGAGGAAGAGCAGAAATATATGTTTATTGCTGAAAGCGTAGATATTTACAGAAAGTATTAAGATAAAAATTATTGTTATTTGTTTGTTTAATATAAGAAATAAAAGGAATATGATATT
>CAZVDA010000014.1:0-19817 GCA_964625365.1 uncultured Thiopseudomonas sp.
GTGCTTGCACTTCTGTCCTAAAAAAACTACATTGCGCCCCCTGAACGCCCATGCTGAAACGATCCATCCGGCTCAAGTACTGACGACGAGAGGTTGGCGGGTTTTACCGCTGCTGATCCTCGGCGACATGCCTTGGGAAGTAGGCGAACCAAAGTGGGGAAACGGATAAGCGTTCTGGAACCCTGCCTGCAACTGCGATGTGCAGCTTGTGGAGCAGATTCCTTAATCCTTTTTTCGATTTGCCCGGGCGCTCAGGACCTTGCCAGACAGGGTGCCTGCGTATGCCCATACGGAGGAAAACCTATGTCCATTCGCGTGGAAGACTACTTCGCACCCGCCACTTTTGCCAAAATCAAGCGCTTTGCCGACCAGCAGGAAACCCCATTTGTGGTGGTGGACCTGGATACCATCAGCCGCGCCTATGACGATCTGGCCGAAAACTTTCCGTTTGCCAAAATCTACTTTGCCGTCAAGGCCAATCCGGCGGTGGAAATCACCGAGCTGCTGCACAAAAAAGGCTCCAACTTCGACATTGCCTCCATCTACGAGCTGGACAAGGTGCTGGCCTGTGGCGTCAAGCCGGAGCAGGTCAGCTACGGCAACACCATCAAGAAAGCCCGCGACGTGCGCTACTTCTACGAGAAGGGCGTGCGCATGTTTGCCACCGATTCGGCACAGGACCTGCGCAATATCGCCAAAGCCGCACCCGGCTCAAAAATTTATGTGCGCATTCTGACCGAAGGCTCCGGCTCGGCCGACTGGCCACTGTCGCGCAAATTCGGCTGCCAGACCGACATGGCCATGGACTTGCTGGTGCTGGCCCGCGAGCTGGGTCTGGTGCCTTACGGCGTGTCTTTCCACGTGGGTTCACAACAGCGCGAAATCGGCGTGTGGGATGCGGCCATCGGCAAGGTCAAGAACATCTTCCAGCGCCTGCGTGACGACCACGATATCCAGCTGCAAATGATCAACCTGGGCGGTGGCTTTCCGGCCAACTACCTGACCAAAACCAACCCGCTGAAAACCTATGCCGAAGAAATCATTCGTTTCCTGCATGATGACTTTGGTGACGAGCTGCCGGAAATCATTCTGGAACCGGGCCGCTCTCTGGTGGCCAACGCGGGCGTGGTGGTCAGCGAGGTGGTGCTGGTCTCGCGCAAGTCGCGTATGGCCATCGAGCGCTGGGTATTCACTGACGTGGGCAAGTTCTCCGGCTTGATTGAAACCATGGACGAAGCCATCAAGTTCCCGATCTGGACCGAAAAACAGGGCGAGCTGGAAAACGTCATCATTGCCGGCCCCACCTGTGACAGTGCCGACATCATGTACGAAGACTACAAATACGGCCTGCCACTCAACCTGGCCAGCGGCGACCGCCTGTACTGGCTGTCCACCGGTGCCTACACCACCAGCTACAGCGCGGTAGAGTTCAACGGCTTCCCGCCGCTGAAGTCTTTCTGCATTTAAGTGATTGATGGAAGCTGTTGGCCCAGGATCCTGCGACTGCGCTTCGCTACGCGCAGGATGACGGCATAAAAAGCACTCAGTGCGCAGTAGACGGCATAAAAAGCACTCAGTGCGCAGTAGACGGCATAAGACATCCTGTGAGCGACGGCATCAAAGGCACTCAGCATGCAGGATGACGGCACACGTCACCCTGCGCGTCAGTCGCAGGGTCCAGCACTTGCCGGTGGCATGGCCGGTTAACGATCCAGATAGATCTGGTCAAACACCGCATCTTCTGCAAAAAAACGGGCGTGGGCTTCTTGCCAGCCGCCAAACGCCGCGTCGATGGTAACCAGTTCCAGTGCGGGGAATTGCTCGTCAAACTCGGCGGCAATCTCTGCATTGCGGGGCCGGAAAAAGTGCTTTGCAGCAATGCGCTGGCCATCATCGCTATACAGGTACTGCAAATAGGCATCGGCAATAGCGCGGGTGCCTTTGCGGTCAACGTTGCGGTCCACCAGCGTAACCGGTGGCTCGGCCAGAATGGACAGGCTGGGTACGATGATCTCGAATGCGTCTTCGCCATGCTCCCTGAGCGTTAGAAAAGCTTCGTTTTCCCAGGCCAGCAATACGTCGCCGATCTGGTTCTGGGCAAAGGTGTTGGTTGAGCCGCGTGCACCGGAGTCCAGTATGGGCACGTTGCGGTACAGCGAGCGGGTAAATTCAAGCGCAGCTTCCTCGTTACCGAAGTGCTGTCTGGCGTAAGCCCAGGCTGCCAGAAAGTTCCAGCGTGCACCGCCGGAGGTTTTCGGGTTGGGCGTAATCACGGCAACACCGTCCTGCACCAGATCATTCCAGTCGTGGATTTTTTTCGGATTGCCTTTGCGTACCAGAAACACGATGGTCGATGTGTAGGGAGTGCTGGCGTGGGGCAAACGGTTTTGCCAGTCGGCCGGTATCAGCTTGCCCAGACGGTGCAGTTCGTCAATATCGCCGGCCAGTGCCAGCGTTACCACATCGGCGCGCAGGCCGTCGATGACCGAGCGGGCCTGTTTACCCGAGCCGCCGTGGGATTGTTGCACGCTGACCGGCGCATTGCCCTGCTGCTGCCAGTGCTGGTTGAATGCCTGGTTAAACTCGGAATAAAACTCGCGGGTTGGATCATAGGACACGTTCAGCAGTGTCTGGGCATGCGCGCCTGTGCTGACCAGACCCGCCATGCAGAGGCCGGTCAGCAGGTGTCGAATGCGGGTGGCAACCGGCGTATTGCGGACGGGTATGTTCATGATGCGATGCTCCTGATGTGTGGCGTAACCCCTGTTACGCGGGGTAGCCATCATAAGAAGAAACGCATATTGCTAAAAACAATAAATAACGATTTATATATTCCGTTTTGATCGGTATCGGTGGTGTGCCTTGCGGCGCGGATGCCTACACCACCAGCTACAGCGCGGTGGAATTCAACAGCTTCCCGCCGCTCACGTCGTTCTGTATTTAAGGTATTGAAGGCCGCTGTAAGTCCTGGATCCTGCGACTCCGCTTCGCTGCGCGAGGATGACGGGATTGCAACGCAGAGGCTTGAATCCGATACGCGACAGCAGCCCGCCGCAGGCGGGCCATAGCCCCCGACCCGCACAAGGTGGATTAAGACAGGATGGAGCATTGCGGCAGGCGTTTAGCGGTTTGGCCGCAGGCCGAACCAGCGCAGCCTGACGCAATGCTCCATCCTGCTATTAACCGCAGTGTAAAAAATCCCCCCTAAAAATCGGCCACCAACGCACTGCGCCCAATATCGCTAACTTTAGCGTTGGCAGTCAGGGTCATGGCGACACGCATTTCTTTTTCCAGCAGTTCCAGCAGATGGGAAACTCCGGCCTCGCCAGCGGCGGCCAGCGCATAGATATAGGCGCGACCAATCATGCAGCAGTCGGCACCCAGCGCCAGCATGCGCACGATGTCCAGGCCATTGCGGATACCGGAGTCGACCAGGATCTTCAGGTCACCCTTGACCGCATCGGCAATCGCCGGCAGGGCGCGGGCGGTGGACAGTACGCCATCGAGCTGGCGGCCGCCGTGGTTGGACACGATGATGCCGTCGGCACCGAAGCGTACTGCATCCCTGGCATCTTCCGGGTCGAGAATGCCCTTGATCACCATGGGGCCGTCCCAGAATTCGCGAATCCACTCCAGATCCTTCCAGGAAATCGACGGATCGAAGTTGTCGGCCAGATAGCCGATGTAGTCTTCCAGCCCGACCGCGCCGCCCTTGTAACGGGAGATGTTGCCCAGATCATGCGGCTTGCCGTGCAGGCCGACATCCCAGGCCCAGAACGGGTGCAGTACCGCCTGCGCATAACGGCGAATCGCGGCATAAGGGCCGCTCATGCCGGAGTGTGCATCACGATAGCGTGCGCCCGGCACCGGCATGTCCACGGTAAACACCAGTGTGCTGCAACCGGCAGCCTTGGCGCGCTCCAGCACGTTTTGCATAAAACCGCGATCCTTGAGCACATAGAGCTGAAACCACATCGGGCGGCGAATGGCCGGTGCGACTTCCTCAATCGGGCACACCGACACTGTAGACATGGTGAAGGGAATGCCAAAACGATCAGCCGCCTGCGCTGCCTGTACCTCGCCACGGCGGGCATACATGCCGGTCAGACCCACCGGAGCCAGTGTCAGTGGCATGCGCAGTTGTTCGCCAAACAGCTCGGTGGACAAGTCCAGCTTGGACATATCCTTTAGCACGCGCTGGCGCAGCGCTACATCTGACAGATCGGCCACGTTACGCGCAAGCGTGTGCTCGGCATAGGCACCGCCGTCAATGTAGTGGAACAGGAAAGGGGGGAGGCGGCGCTTGGCCGCCTTGCGGTAGTCGGTGGATGCGGAAATAATCATGGCGGCCTCGCTGGCTGTGTTCTTGTTGTGGACTGACTATAAGCGTACTTGCCTGTGCTGTCACTTGAGCTTTGGGTCCGAATGGCAGGCAAAAAAAAGCCGCATCGAGTGATGCGGCTCAAATGGGAACAATCAGGCTGGACTAGAACTCGTACGTGGCGGAAACCCACAGGCGGCGGCGTTCTTCCAGGCCACCAGTAGTGGAGCGACCGGTTTGGCTGTAGTCGGTTGCATAGGTAGGCGTGCCGTTGTTGTCGTATACCCTGGCTCTGGCAAAGTTCTTGTCCAGCAGGTTGTAAATAGTGGCATTGAAGGTCAGCGCATCGGTGGCGCGATATGAGCCGCCCAGGTGGAACAGGCTATAAGCCTTGGTTTTGCTGCCTAGCGCGTTATGCAGGTTCCTCTCGCCAGCGTCCAGATTGGCGTAGCGCGAGGTGAAACGTGAGCGTTTGCCACGGTACTCGTTCTTCAGCCACAGGCTGATACGTTCACTGGCATCCCAGTTCAGGTTGAGGTTGGCAACGTGACGTGGAGTATTGGTGAGCAGTGCCCCCTTGTTGTCGCCACTTTTCTGTTCGCTGTCGGTGTAGGTGTAGTTTCCGCCGATACTCCAGTTGTCGATGAACTGCCAGCGGGCTGCCAGCTCAAGCCCTTGAGTAGCAGCCTTGCCGATGTTGATTAGCTGCGAACACGTGCCGCCTGCGTTGCCTGCACAGGCTGGATCGGCAATAGGGTCTCCATCAGAAATTTTATCCTTGAAGTTGTTGCGAAAAAGGGTGGCGTTGGCGCTAAAGCCTGCCAGGCTGTCGTAGTAGGCTGCCAGCTCGGCACTGGTGCTTTTTTCAGGCTTCAGGTTAGGGTTACCAATGGTAATGGTCTGACCCTGGCCGGTTACGCCGTTGATGCCACTGTGCAGGTCGTTAATATCGGGGGTTTTGTAGCCTCGGCTGATACCGCCTTTCAGAGTCCAGTTATCAGTGGTGTTCCAGACCAGGTAAGCGCGGGGGCTGAAGTGACTACCAAATGCCTGGTGCCGGTCAGAGCGTCCGCCTAGGGTCAAGGCCCAGTCAGGATGGAAGCGCCATTCGTTTTCAGCAAAAACAGCTGCGGACTCTTGTTTGAAGCGGTCTGGGGCAATGCCGTCCTCTAGTTTTGAGTGACGGTATTGCATGCCCAGCGTTGTGATGTTGTTGTCAATAAACTGGCTGACCAGTTTTGAGTCGACCACCAGATCTTTGTTCTTTAGTGTGCGACTGTTGCCGCCAATAATGTTTGGGTAGCCGGCGTAAGGCGCACCTATAGTGCCAGGAATGGTACGGCCGATGGTTTCAGTGCTGTTGTAAGTGATGGCACTGTCCAGGGTGCCTATTGCAAAACGGCCGGTATGACTCAGGGCATACTGGGTGCGTTCAAATTTAAGTTCGTCTGCATAGCCGTTGGCGGTGGTAGAGGGGCCTGTGCAGGTGCGGTTAAGTGCATCCAGGGTGCCCAGCTGGCATTCATCGTTGTTGTAGCGCTGGCGACCCTTCTCAAAATCCAGAGCAAAGTCATGGTTGTCGGCCGGAGTAAAGTCCAGGCGGCCGCCCAGGTTAAATTTCTGTCCGGAAACAGGTGAAGGCCCGCGTTTGCTGATTTCGGTGCCATCACTGAATTTCAGACTGGACTCCTGACGGTCCCAGAAGCTGCCGCGTACGCTCAGGCCGAGCAGGTTTTCCACCAGAGGGCCGCTGGCAAAGAAGCTGGTGCTGCCGGTGTCACCATACTGGCTGTGTTCCTGCAAGGTGTAGTCGGCACTGATGCTGCCGCCCCACTCGGAGTTGACCTTTTTGGTGATGATGTTGATCACGCCACCCATGGCATCGGAACCGTACAGGGTGGACATGGGGCCGCGGATGACCTCGATGCGCTCAATGGCGGACATCGGTGGCATAAAGCTGGTGGAAGTTTCGTTGAAGCCGTTGGGTGTGACGTTCCCCGCTGGATTCTGGCGGCGGCCATCAATCAGTATCAGTGTGTATTCGCTGGGCATGCCGCGAAAGCTGATGTTTAGGCCGCCGGTTTTGCCAATGCCCTGACCAATGTCGATACCTTCAACATCGCCCAGTGCCTGCGCCAGGTTGTTGTAGCGCTTTTTCTGCAGGTCTTCGTTGCTGATGACGGAAATGCTGGCCGGTGCTTCGGTGATTTTTTGCTCGAAGCCGGAGGCACTAACCACGGTCGCGCCAAGGTTGGCAGGGGGCTCGCTGGCCATGGCGCTGGTTGCGCCAAGAATGGAAAGGGTAATCAGTGACGGTGTAAATGAGCGGCGCATGGCGGCCTCCTTCTTTTTGAGGCCGCAAATGTTAAGGCTTATGACATGGAGTGTAAAGCTTAATGCAAAACCTTCTTGTTTGTATTAGTGAAGTACCTCGATTTGCCCATCGGCAACCAGCCTGAGCTGGCTACTGCCGCCCTCAATATCAGGGGTAACTGATTCTGCCATCGGCGCACTCATCATTACGGCCCGGCTGTACATGGGGGGCTGGTAGCCGCCGTGGCTGTTCAGGCTTAGATTGATCACCTTGTAGCCTTTGCCGCCCAGTGCGCGGGAGGCGACGTCCGCACGCTGCCGGAAGGCACTAATGGCTTGTTCCATAAGCTGGTTTTCATGCTGAAGGCGGGTGCTGTCGGCGACTGAAAAGCGCATGGAGCCCATGCTCATGCTTTGCAGCAGGTTGCCGGTCAGGCTGGACAGCTGGGCAAAGTCGGTGCTTTCCAGGCGCAATTCGGCGCGTTCGTGCCAGGCGATGATTTTTTTGCCCTTGTCGTCATGGACCGGGCTGCTATGGCGGCTACCCATGGACAGCTTGACGGCCGTTGCCTTCTTGCCCTGGGCGATGGCGCTGTTCAGGGTGCGGGTAATGGCCTGTGCCAGGGCAACTGGATCGGCGTTGCGGTCTTCGGTATACAGGGTGACATGCATCAGGTCGTGGGTGACTTCAAGCGCTGCTTCGGCTCGCAGGGATACGCGGTTGTAGAGCGTATCGGCAGCCAGCGCGCTGTTTGCGGCAAGCAGGCAGGCGGTGATAAGCAGGGCGGGAGCTGTTGTGTGCATGGCTAAACCTCGTTAACGGGACAGAAGCTGTGACTGTGTAACCGGCTCAAGGTTCATTGTGGCAAAATGTTGAACCTGAATTCCGGCTTTGGCCGGGGCTGACAAGGTGCCATGGCCACAGCCGGATCAGGAATGGCCTTGTTCATCGCTTAGCAGGAGCTTCACCGTGCTGGAAACCTTTCGCCTATTGTCGGCAAGCCGGCAAAACCTGTGGCACCTGCTGTGGATTCGTGTGCTGGTATTTTTGTCCCAGGCGGGCACCTTGCTGGTGGCCTACTTTAGCCAGTTGATCGAGCTGTCGTGGACGCCACTGATCCTGTTCATGCTGGGAGCGGCTTCGCTATATGTGCTGACCGCACTGCGGCTGCGCCGGTCGTGGCCGGTGACCGATTTTGAGTTTGCCATGCAGCTGGGTTTTGACCTGTTGCTGCATAGCGTGCTGCTGTATTACACGGGCGGCTCAACCAATCCTTTTGTTGCCTATTATCTGGTGCCCCTGACCATTGCCGCGGCGACCCTGCCCTGGGTGTATCCGGTGGTGCTGTGCGGGCTGGCTATGACCGGTTATACGGCGCTGCTGATCTGGTACGAGCCGCTGCATGTCAATGGTGTGCAGGTTGATGCCTTGCTGATTACTTTGCACCTGTTCGGGATGTGGCTGAATTTTGTCCTTTCAGCAGCGTTCATTACTTTTTTTGTTTCACGTATGGCCCGCGCAGTACGCATTCAGGAAGAGCAGCAGGCCGAGCGGCGCGAGGTGGCCATGCGTGACCAGCAGTTACTGGCGGTGGCAACCCAGGCGGCTGGCGCTGCCCATGAACTGGGAACCCCCCTGTCTACCATGAGCGTTTTGTTGAGCGAGCTGCGTCAGGAGCACCGCGACAAATACGATCTGCAAGATGATTTGGCACTGCTGCAGGAACAGGTGCGCCTGTGCAAGGACAGCCTGCAAAGCCTGGTACGGGCGGCGGAGGCCGACCGTCGGCAGGCGGCTGAGCAAAAAAGCTTGCTGGCCTGGTTTGAGGAATGCATCAACCGCTGGCATCTGATGCGTCCGGAGGCTACCTATGCCTATGATTACGAGGGTGAGGGCGATATGCCGCGAATCACGCCGCCGGCCGATCTGGGCCAGGCTTTTTTGAATATGCTCAACAATGCCACGGATGCCTGCCCGGATGCCCTGGACATCCGCCTATACTGGGATGCCGAACAGGTGGTGATAAGCATAAGGGATCATGGTCCGGGCGTGCCCCTGCCTATCGTCGAGCAGCTGGGCAAACCCTTTATTACCACCAAGGGCAAGGGACTGGGGCTGGGTATGTTTCTGAGTCAGGCCAGTGTGACCCGCGCAGGCGGCAGTGTGAAACTGTACAATCAGGATGCCGGCACGCTGACCGAACTGAGCCTGCCCCGGCATTCATCCCTGTTTTGTTGATGGAGAAGCCTGATGACTGATGACGCCCTGTTTGCCGGTGAAGAACAGCCGCATATCCTGCTGGTGGACGATGACGAAACCTTTACCTACGTGATGGCACGCGCCATGACCCGGCGTGGCTTGCGGGTGTCGGTTGCCGGTTCGGCCGACGAGGGGCTGGCGCTGGCCAGGCAGGACTTGCCGGATTACGCGGTGCTTGACCTGAAAATGGATGGCGACTCGGGGCTGGTATTGCTGCCAAAGTTGCTTGAACTGGACGCTGAAATGCAGGTGGTGATCCTGACCGGCTACTCCAGCATTGCCACGGCCGTGGAGGCGATCAAGCGCGGAGCGCGTAATTACCTGTGCAAGCCGGCGGATGCGGATGATGTGCTGGTCGCGTTGTTGTCGGACCGGGCCGAGGTGGAGAATCTGGTGCCGGAAAACCCCATTTCGGTTGACCGTTTGCAGTGGGAACATATTCAGCGGGTGCTGGGCGAGCATGAAGGCAACATTTCCGCGACAGCCCGCGCACTGGGCATGCACCGGCGTACCCTGCAGCGCAAACTTCAGAAGCGGCCCGTGCGCCGCTAGGCTTGAAGGGCGCACCTGCTTTAGCGGGTGCCTGCCACGACGATGGTTTTGCCTTTTACGCTGATCAGCTGTTTGTCCTCAAGATCCTTGAGAACGCGTCCGACCATTTCCCGCGAGCAGCCGACAATCCGGCCAATTTCCTGACGGGTAATCTTGATTTGCATGCCGTCGGGGTGGGTCATGGCATCCGGCTGTTTGCACAGATCCAGCAGAGTGCGTGCGACGCGTCCGGTTACATCAAGAAAGGCCAGGTCGCCGACTTTCCGCGTGGTATTGCGCAGCCGGTCGGCCATCTGGCAGCCCAGCAGGTAAATGAAATCCGGGTCTTCCTTGGCCAGCTCCATGTATTTTACATAGGAAATTTCGGCTACTTCGCAGTCGGTACGCGCACGGGCCCAGGCGCTGCGGGCGATTTCCGGTGTGCTGTCGAACAGGCCCAGCTCGCCAATCACATCGCCTGCATTGAGATAGGCGATGATGATTTCCTTGCCTTCGTCATCTTCGATCAGAATGGTGACCGAGCCGCGCATGATGAAATAGAGCGAGTCGCAGGGGTCGCCTGCATAAATGATGGTGGCTTTGGCCGGGTAACGCTTTTGCTGGCAGTGTGGCAGGAGCTTGTCCAGATTTTTAACTTTTTTTGACAAGGAAACGGCTACCATGGCTTGACCTCTATACACGGATACATTGTGGGAAAACACTGGAGCGCAAGACACCGGCTGGTTGCTGGCGTTTGATGGCTGGAATCAGGCAACTCGCGGGTGGCACGCCTGTGACGGGTTCAGTGTTTCCCTGGCTTGGCAGATGCTTTTTAAATCCCTATGACTTAAAGTGCACGCTCGCATTGTAGCGCTGGATTATATACCAGTTTGCTGGTCCATAACGCGGCCTGCTGGGCCCTGATAGTAATGGAGCACACAGGCGGTCCGGCAGTTTTACCGTTTTACTAAGGAATTTGCCATGCAGGCACGAGTCAAGTGGGTTGAGGAAGCATTGTTTATGGGCCAGTCCGGCTCCGGGCATACAGTGATGATGGATGGGCCACCCGAAGTGGGCGGACGCAATCTGGCTGCACGTCCGATGGAAATGCTGCTGATGGGGCTGGGCGGTTGCAGCACCTTTGATGTGGTCAGCATCCTGAAGAAATCGAGGCAGGCGGTGGAAAGTTGCGAAGTCGAGATTCGCGCTGAACGTGCCGATGAGGAACCTAAAGTGTTTACCCGCATTGAGCTGCACTTTATCGTCAAGGGTCGTGGCATGAAGGAAGCGGCGGTGAAGCGTGCTGTGGAACTGTCAGCAGAAAAATACTGCTCGGCGTCCATCATGATGGAGCGCGCCGGCGTGGCAGTCAGTCACGGCTATACGCTGGTTGAGCTGGGCTCTGAATAAGTGCCGTTGGAATGAAAAACCCGCCATGTCCGGCGGGTTTTTTGTGGGCACGTTTTATACGCGATAGGTACTGGCAGTCATGACCTTGGCCAGCAGGCTCATGCCGGCCTTGACCGGTGCCGGAAAGCGGTAGCCGCCCGAGGCGATGGCGTTGGTGGAATGCTCTTCTTCGTCGATGCGCATCTGCTCCAGAATGGCGCGGGACTTGCGCTCGTCGGCCGGCATTTGCGCCAGATGTTCGTCCAGATGCTTGCAGACCTGGTCTTCGGTGGCGGCCACAAAGCCCAGGCTCAGCTTGTCGCTGATTGCGCCCGCGCCCGCGCCAATGGCGAATGACAGGCCGTAAAACAGCGGATTGAGCAGGCTGGTACGGCTGCCCAGCTCTTTCAGCCGGTCTTCGCACCAGACCAGATGATCAATTTCTTCTGCGGCGGCATGCTCCATTGACTCGCGGATTTCCGGACGGCGCGCAGTCAGTGCCTGCCCCTGGTAGAGCGCCTGTGCGCAGACTTCGCCGGTGTGGTTAATGCGCATCAGACCGGCCAGATGTTTGCGCTCGGCGTCATCCATGGCCAGATTGTCCGGTTCGGCCAGTGCCGGTGACGGGCGGGATGCCTGGCAGCTGTCGGGCACCAGGGTGCGCAGGGCGGTGTCGGCCTGCATGGCCAGACGGTCAAAAAGGGAATACTGTCGTTGCATGGTCGGGCTCCTGAAATGAAGGGGGCATTGGGGCTGGCGGACTAGCCCGGCGGCCAGGCCAGCTGGCGCTGTCCCAGTACATGCAGGTGGATGTGGTAAACCGTCTGGCCGCCCAGCTCGTTGCAGTTCATGGCAACCCGGAAGCCTTCTTCGCAGCCCAGTTCACGCGCCAGGCGCTGGCCGGTAAACAGGATATGGCCGGCCAGCGGACGATCGTCCTCGGTCAGGTCATTAAGGGTTCGAATGTGCTTTTTGGGGATGACCAGAAAATGGACGGGCGCCTGGGGCGAAATATCATGGAAGGCAACAACTTGATCGTCTTCGTAAATTTTTTTGGCAGGTATTTCACCTGCAGCAATTTTGCAAAACAAACAATCCACCGGGGCTTCTCCTGGCTGGTGTAAGATGCTTCGAGTTTAACGCCCTGCGGGCTGCAGGGCCAGAACCAGGGTCAATAGTCCGGCGGAGGACAGGTGAAAAACGATATTCGTGATTTGCAACTGGTGCTCGACTCGCGGGTGCGCTTGGTGGCGATTGAGTCATGGGACGAGCTGCGGGTACTGGAAACCCTGACGTCGGTGGCGGTGCATCGTGGTGCCAACCTGATGGTCTGGTCGATCAGTGAGGGCATGCACCGCATGGACTTTGGTGGTCCGCAACTGGAAGGTACCGACACGCTGGAAGGCGCGTTACGCTTTGTCAAAGCCGATCACCAAACCGGCCTCTATGTGTTTTTTGATGCGCATCCGTTTCTGCAGGATGATCCGCTGGTGGTGCGGCTGATCAAGGAAATTGCCATAGCCGAAGGCATGCAGCGGCCCACGCTGGTGCTGGTGTCGCATGCCTTGAAACTGCCGGCGGAAGTGCAGCGCTATGCGGCCCGCTTTAACCTGTCGTTGCCCAGCGAAGACGAGCTGCTGGCCATTGTCCGTGAAGAAGCGGCCCGTTGGAGTCAGATGAACCGTGGCATCCGCGTGCGCACCGACAACCGCACCCTGCAGCAGGTAGTCAACAACCTCAAGGGCCTTAGCCACGCCGACTCGCGCCTGCTGGCGCGCAGCCTGATTTGCGATGACGGTGCCATTACCCAGGAAGATTTACCCGAGCTGAACAAGGCCAAGTTCCAGTTGCTGGATCTGGATGGCGTGCTCGGCTACGAAGCCGATACTGCCCGTTTTGCCGATGTCGGCGGTCTGGCAAACCTCAAGCGCTGGCTGGCCGAGCGTCAGGCCGCCTTTATGACTAATGACCTCAAGGACATGCCCAAGGGCGTGCTGTTGCTGGGCGCACAGGGCAGTGGTAAAAGTCTGGCCGCCAAGGCAGTAGCCGGGCTGTGGGGGCTGCCACTATTGCGGCTGGACTTTGCCGCCCTGTACAACAAATATTTTGGCGAAACCGAACGCAACCTGCGCGATGCGCTGGCGCTGGCCGAGCGCATGGCGCCCTGCGTGCTGTGGATGGATGAAATTGAAAAGGGCCTGGCCACTGGCGAGATGGACGGCGGGGTCAGTCAGCGTATTCTCGGTACCCTGCTGACCTGGATGAGCGAGCGCAAAAGCCCGGTGTTTGTGGTGGCTACCGCCAACGTCATCAAGCGCCTGCCGCCGGAATTGCTGCGCAAGGGCCGTTTTGACGAAGTGTTCTTTGTGGACCTGCCGGATCTGCAGGTGCGTGAAGATATTTTCCGTATCCACCTGCAACGGCGCGAACTGGATGCACAGGGCTTTAACTTGCCGGAACTGGCTATGCTCACCGATGGTTTTTCCGGTGCTGAAATCGAACAGGCGGTGGTATCCGCCCTCTACACCGCCCAGGCCCGGCAGCAGACTGTAGAGCAGCCGCTACTGGTTGAAATGCTGCAGCGCACCGTACCCCTGTCGGTACTAATGGCCGAAGACCTCGCCGCCCTGCGCAACTGGGCCGCTTCCCGCACCGTGGCAGCGGGGTAAGCCAAATTTTTTGGCACCTGTGCTGGCTGTTCATAGTACGGGGTGGTGCTCAGATGTTTTTTTGAAAACCTTTCCGCTTGCACTGAGTTAATTGAGTCAGCGGGCTGCAGGTATCGCAGGGCCTTAGCCGCCATGGATGGCGGCTTGGAGCTTACAGGGACGTACTCGCAGCGTCCCTGCGGTACCTGCAGCCCGCTGACGTACCCCGGGACTAAAAGACCGGCTTTACCACCGCCAAAATCACGATAGCCAGCAGAAAAATCACCGGCACCTCGTTATACCAGCGATAAAACACATGACTCTTGC
The DNA here is from genome assembly GCA_964625365.1 of uncultured Thiopseudomonas sp. Taxonomy (GTDB): domain Bacteria; phylum Pseudomonadota; class Gammaproteobacteria; order Pseudomonadales; family Pseudomonadaceae; genus Thiopseudomonas. The sequence goes on from CAZVDA010000014.1 coordinate 13,790, forward strand.
GGTCAATATCGCTGGCAAAGCGACGCAGGAAAACTCCCAGAGAAAAATGATAGCCAATCAATACCGCCAACAACGTCAGCTTGATATGCATCCAGGGCATTTTTAGTAGCGCAGGATTCATCCACAGCATGGTCAGCCCCAGCCCCAGCGTAGCAACCAGCGACGGATGCATGATGCCCCGGTACAGCTTGCGCTCCATGATGCAGAAACGGTCACGGCTGATTTTGTCGTCACTGGAAGCATGGTAAACAAACAGCCGTGGCAGGTAGAATAAGCCGGCAAACCAGCAAACCATGGCAATGATGTGCAGCGCCTTGATCCAGAGATAGCTCATTAAGGAACTCCCGTCAGCAAAGAAAAGTCGGCCCGTATGGTAACCGCTATTTTTGCCTGTGGTTGCAAATCACCCGAATTAAAGAGGATTGGCGATGCTCAAGGTCGCGATTGTTGGCGGCACCGGCTATACAGGTGTGGAACTGTTGCGGATTCTGGCCCTGCACCCGCAGGCGCAGGTGGTCTACATCACCTCGCGCTCGGAAGAGGGTGTGCGTGTGGCCGACATGTACCCGAACCTGCGCGAGCATTATCCGGAACTGAAATTCAGCAACCCCGAAGCCAGCCAGCTCGGCCAGTGTGATGTGGTATTTTTTGCCACTCCGCACGGCGTTGCCCATAGCCTGGCGGCCGAGGTGCTGGCCGCCGGTACCCGCATTATCGACCTGTCGGCCGACTTTCGCTTGCAGGATGTCCCACTGTGGGAAAAATGGTACGGCCAGCCCCATGGCGCACCGCAGCTGGTGGGCGAAGCGGTTTACGGCCTGCCGGAAGTCAACCGCACGCAAATTGCCAAGGCCCGCCTGATTGCCGTACCGGGCTGTTACCCGACTTCGGTACAGCTGGGCTTTCTGCCGCTGGCCGAGCAGGGCCTGCTCAACGGTCAACACCTGATTGCCAGTTGCGCCTCCGGCGTCAGTGGCGCAGGGCGGGGCACCAATCTGGGCTCGCTGTTCTGTGAAGCCACTGAAAGCGTCAAAGCCTATGGTGTCAAAGGCCATCGCCACCTGCCGGAAATCGAGCAGGGTCTGGCCCGTGCCGCCGGCCAGCCACTGGGACTGACTTTTGTACCGCATCTGGTGCCAATGATCCGCGGTATTCACGCCACCCTCTACACCGAAGAAATTGACCTTGGCGTCGATGTGCAGGCGCTGTACGAACAGCGTTATGCCAGCGAGCGCTTTGTCGATGTGCTGCCGGCTGGCGGCTTTCCGGAAACCCGCAGCGTTAAAGGTTCCAACCTGTGCCGTATTGCGGTACACCGGCCACAGGGCGGCAAGCGGGTGGTGATCCTGTCGGTGATCGACAATCTGGTCAAAGGTGCATCCGGCCAGGCGGTGCAGAACATGAACATCATGTTCGGCTTTGCTGAAGATGCCGGCCTGCAAACCGTGGCGCTGATGCCCTGATGATTTTCTACTGGCTGCACATATCCGAGTATTTTGCTAGGATATGTGCGTCAACCCAATCGGCCATGGGCCGGGAGCTGTGAAACATGAGTGTTGAATCCTTTCAACCCGCCGCCATGCAGTTTAGTGCCACGGCGGCCAACAAGGTCAAAAGCCTGATCGAGGAAGAGGGCAACGAGCGGCTGATGCTGCGCGTATTTATCACCGGCGGCGGTTGCTCCGGTTTCCAGTACGGTTTTACCTTTGATGAAGAAATGGAAGAAGACGATACCGTGGTCACCCGCGACGGCGTCAAGCTGGTGGTGGACCCGATGAGCTTTCAGTATCTGGAAGGTGCCGAGGTCGATTACACCGAAGGGCTGGAAGGTTCCCGTTTCATCATCAATAACCCCAATGCCACCACCACCTGTGGCTGTGGGTCGTCCTTCTCGGTTTAAGCGTTCGCTCAGACCGGATAAACGGCGCCCAGTACACGCAAGCCACGGGCGCCGGTTACCTCGGGCCGGTTGGTCGGTATCCCTTCCAGACAGCAATGTGCCAGCCAGGCAAAGGCCATGGCTTCCATCCAGTCAGCCGGTACGCCCAGTGCATCGGTGGTCATGACGTCAAGTTGCGGCAAATGTGCAGCCAGCCGTTCCAGCAGAAAACCGTTATGGGCACCGCCGCCGCACACCGCCAGCCGTTGCAGCGGCAGTTGTTCGCGCAGGATGGCCTGGCTGATGCTGATGGCGGTCAGCTCGGTAAGGGTTGCTTGAACATCTTCTGGACGCAAGGCTGGCTGACTGGCCAGCTGCTGTTCCAGCCAGGCCAGATTGAACAGTTCACGACCGGTACTTTTCGGGCCGGTCTGACAAAACCATGGCTGTTGCAGTAGCTGCTCCAGCAAAGCCGGTTGCAGCTGGCCACTGCGTGCCCAGTCGCCATTGGCATCGAAGGTTACGCCCTGGTGCTTGTCAATCCAGGCATCCAGCAAGACATTGCCCGGCCCGCAATCAAAACCGTATACCGGCTGGCCGGGCAGCAAGAAACTGACATTGCTGAAGCCGCCGATATTGAGAATGGCGCTGGCAATGTCGTCGCCGGTAAACAGCCAGTGGTGAAAGGCGGGCACTAGCGGTGCGCCCTGGCCACCTGCCGCCAGGTCGCGCTGACGGAAATGGCTGACTACGGCAATGCCGGTCAGTTCGGCCAGCAGCGCCGGTGCACCAATTTGCACGCTAAAGCCCAGCTCGGGGTGATGTCGGATAGTCTGGCCGTGGCTGCCAATGGCGGTTACTGCGGCAGGTTCCAGCTTCTGACGCTGCAACAACCGGGTAACGCCTGCGGCTGCAAGCTGCGCCCACTCCTGTTCGGCCAGAGATAGCCGGACTAGTTCGTTCTCGGCGGGGGAGCAGAGCGCAAGCAGTTCTTGACGAAGCGAAGGAGGGAGTTGTAGAAACTGGCTGTCAATCAGCCGGATAGCGTGGTCTATGCTGCACAGGCAAATGTCCAGTCCATCCAGGCTGGTTCCGGACATTATGCCTATGTAGAGGTGCATTATTCTTCGACGGTTTCTGCCCTGGCCACCTGTGTAGCCCTGGCCTGGTCCAGCATGGCGACATAAGGCTGGGTTGCCTGTTTGAAGCGTGCCATTTCCGATTTTGGAATAGGATCGGCGGTAGGCAGCTTGTGGCTTAGCGGGTCGACGTGAGTACCGTTTACATGAAACTCATAGTGCAGATGCGGGCCGGTTGCCAGACCGGTCATGCCTACATAGCCAATCACCTGGCCCTGGCTGACAGTGGAGCCTTTTTGCATGCCTTTGGCATAGTTGCTCATGTGGGCGTAAAGGGTGCGGTATTTGCCGCCATGCTGGATGATGATGGTCTTTCCATAACCGCTTTTGTTGCCAACAAAGGCGATTTTCCCGTTGCCGGTCGCCTTGATTGGCGTGCCCGTTGGCGCTGCATAGTCCACCCCCCTGTGGGCGCGAATCTTGTTAAGCACGGGATGTTTGCGTCCAGGGTTGAACTTGGAGCTGATGCGTGAAAAATCGACCGGCGTACGGATAAAGGCGCGACGGCTGCTGGTGCCGTCACTGTTGTAATAGGAACGCTGACCGTTTTTGTCGACATAGCGAACGGCTGTAAGGGTTTTACCCTTGTTGGTAAAACGGGCGGCCAGGATGTTGCCGGTACCTACGATCTGGTCATCCAGCATTTTTTGCTCATAAACCACTTCAAAGCGGTCGCCAGTACGCAGATCGCGGGCAAAGTCGATGTCGTAGGCGAACACATTGGCCATGTCCAGTGCAAGGTTGTACGGCATTCCGGCAGCGTGGGTCGCACCCAGCAGGCTGTTTTCAATAGTGCCGCTGACAGTGGTTTCGACCTGCGTAGTCTGGCGGGTGTGCTTGGCAAAACTGTAGCGCCCGGTTTCGGGGTTGCGGGTCAGCTCGACGCTTTCAAGCGGGCTAAGCTGGCTACTGATACTGTCAAGCTGGCCTTGTTCATCAAGCGTAAACAGCAGCTCCTGGCCAAGCTTCAGGTTGGTAAGCTGGCGGGCATTCTTGTCCTGATCAAGAATGGACATCAACAGGCTGTGGCCCAGCTCAAGCCGGCCAAAAATCGCCGAAAGGGTATCGCCGCTTTCAACAGTCACCAGTCTGGTTAGAGGGCGTGGCTCGACTTCAGGGATGTCAGCTACCGTTTCGGGCTGACTGTGAACGCTGATGACGGGCTCGGATTTGCCAACTGGCTGGGTGGCCGGATTTGCGGAAGGAATTTCGAGGGCTACGGGTTTGCCTGCCCTGGCATGCAGTGCGGCAGGCGACTCGGGCACTGCGCGGTTGGCTTCTACCTGTTTCGAAGGAAAAACCACCAGAACCATGCTAACCATTGCGGCCACACCGCTGGCAGCAATCAGGTGTTTTTTGGGATATGCCTGTTGCTGCGGGGAGTCGTGCTCTGTTGTCATAATTAGTCTGTATCTCTGGCGAACATAATGTGTCAAAGGGCGAAGAGTGCTGCTGGATGCCTCTGCTTGCCATGCGCTGGATCGTCTGACGTGCGCTTTGCCGGCAAGTTCCGCAGATCGGACAGATGGCCCGGGTTTCGCCCTGCGCTAAATACTGTAGGTCAGGTCGCTCAGGGAGAGCGGCCGTCTATGGTATGCATCTTTGACTGGAATTGCCATGACCAGTTTTCTGAAATTGTGAGTAAAATTGTCGTATGATTGTTTTACTTTGTTGGACTCGTTTTAGGTAGTGATGTATGTCAAGTAGTATGCCCCTGGATGAACAGCTTGCCCTGATCAAGCGCGGCACTGAAAGCCTGCTGGTAGAAGAGGAGCTGGTTGCCAAGCTTAAACTAGGTCGACCGCTGCGTGTGAAGGCCGGTTTCGACCCAACCGCTCCCGACCTGCATCTTGGTCACACGGTGCTAATCAACAAACTCAAGGCGTTCCAGGATCTGGGGCATCAGGTCATCTTCCTGATTGGCGACTTTACCGGAATGATTGGCGACCCCAGCGGCAAGAGCGCTACACGCCCGCCGTTAACCCGCGAGCAGGTGCTGGCCAATGCTGAAACCTATAAAGAGCAGGTGTTCAAAATTCTGGACCCGCAAAAAACCGAAATTGCCTTCAACTCCGAATGGCTGAACCAGCTCACCCCGGTTGACTTTATCCGTCTGGCATCCAGCTATACCGTTGCGCGCATGCTGGAGCGTGAGGATTTTCACAATCGCTATACAAGCCAGCAGCCGATAGCCATCCACGAATTCCTCTATCCTCTGGTGCAGGGCTATGACTCTGTTGCGCTTAAGGCGGATATAGAGCTCGGTGGTACCGACCAGACCTTTAACCTGCTTATGGGGCGCGAGTTGCAGCGTCATTACGGCCAGGAGCCGCAGTGTGTTCTGACTGTTCCGCTGCTGGAAGGGCTGGATGGTGTCAAGAAGATGTCCAAGTCGCTGGGTAACTATGTAGGTATCCAGGAAGCGCCGGGCGTTATGTACACCAAGATCCTGTCCATGCCGGACGAGCTAATTTGGCGTTACTACGAGCTGCTAAGTTTCAGGAGCATGGATGAGATTGTCCGCCTTAAGCAAGAAATGAACGAGGGGCGCAATCCGCGCGATATCAAGATAGAGCTGGCGCACGAGCTGATTGCTCGATTCCATGGTGAAGACGCGGCGGCCAGTGCGCATAAGTCGGCGGGTAACCGTCTGGCCGAAGGCGAGCTGCCGCAGGATTTGCCTGAGGTGGAAGTGCAGGCGGAAACTGATCTGCCGATTGCTGCCTTGCTTAACCGTGCCGCCCTGGTAAAGAATGCTGCATCGGCGCGCAATATGCTTGAAGCGGGCAGTGTGCGTGTGGATGGCCAGGTGGTGGATAAGGATTTCGTATGCCGTGTGGGAGGCGAGTATATTTGCCAGGCAGGCAAGAAAAACTTTGCTCGCGTAAAAGTACTTGCGCAATGAAAAACGGCTGTGTATAGTGCGCTCTCTTTCAACGGCACAGCCTTCGGGCGGCACCCTTCGAAAAGAAATTTTCAGAAAGGGGTTGACAAGAAGATTGGCGGATCT
>CAZVDA010000015.1:0-19706 GCA_964625365.1 uncultured Thiopseudomonas sp.
GCATGGCCGTCCTGTAGAGGGAATCCCCGTCCTTTAGGGCGGGGAGGATGTCAAGCCAATTAATAGTTGCATGTTTGCCCCTGTGACCTTAACCTTGCGCGGCAAGAGTCAGCCGGACAGTCGCTGCTTGCCTGCCGCAAGGCGGCAAGGGGAGGAAAGTCCGGGCTCCACAGGGCAAGGCGCCAGGTAACTCCTGGGAGGCGCAAGCCTACGGAAAGTGCCACAGAAAATAACCGCCTAAGCGCGCAAGCGCCGGTAAGGGTGAAAAGGTGCGGTAAGAGCGCACCGCACGGCTGGTAACAGTCCGTGGCCAGGTAAACCCCGCCGGGAGCAAGACCAAATAGGGACCCTTTGGCGTGGCCCGCGCTGGGTCCGGGTAGGTTGCTTGAGGTCGTCAGTGATGGCGATCCCAGATGAATGACTGTCTACGACAGAACCCGGCTTACAGGCTGACTCTTGCTCCCTTCTCCCCGCTGTAAATTTCCCCGTCACAACCCCGTATCTAATAATTCACTTTAACTTCGCGCTCTACTGCTTTGAGCGGTATGGGTGCTGGTTGGTGCCCTTTGCCGGTTGACAACTGTTTCTCGAAAGAACTGCTAAGTATTCGACATATAAGGAGTTTTTCCCTCTTTTGCGCTTGACGCTGTGCAGGGCGGTTTTTATAGTGTGCCAAAGTGGCGCAAAGTGGAAAAAAGTGGGTTTTTCTGTTTGAATACGCCTCCCCCGATTGGAAAGTGCACAGATGTTTCGCGGATCCAGTTCTATCAACCTGGACGCCAAGGGGCGTCTGGCGGTGCCGAGTCGCTACCGCCAGGAGCTTGAAGAGCGTTGTGAAGGTCAGATGGTGATTACCCTCGACCTCCATGAGCCGTGCCTGTGCCTTTATCCCATGCAGGAGTGGGAGCGCATCGAAGCACAGATCAGCCGTATACCTTCCATGCGGCCGGAAGCACGCAGTTTGCAGCGTTTGCTGGTGGCCAATGCCATTGATGTCGAGCTGGACGGTAGTGGCCGTTTGCTGATTCCGCCGCGTATGCGTGCCCATGCCGGGCTGGACAAGCATGTGATGCTGGTGGGCCTGTCGCTCAAGTTCCAGATCTGGGACGAGGCGACCTGGGAAGGCCGGTTTGAAGAAGATCTGGACTTTATCCGTCAGGCGGAACTTCCTGAAGAATTACAGAACCTGGTGCTCTAGACCATGACAACCGGATTTACACATATCAGCGTCCTGCTGGACGAAGCCGTGCATGCCCTCGGGGTGCGTGCCGATGGCTGTTATGTGGATGGTACCTTTGGCCGTGGTGGCCATAGCCGGTTGATCCTGCAGCAGCTGGGTGCGCAGGGGCGCCTGACGGGTTTTGACAAGGACCCGCAGGCAATTGCCGTGGGCCGGCAACTGGCGGCTGCCGATGCGCGCTTTGATATTGTGCAGCGCAGCTTTGCCGACATGCGCGACGAGCTGGCACAACGCGGCCTGGGCGGTAGCGTGGATGCAGTTTTGCTGGATCTTGGCGTGTCCTCGCCACAACTGGATGATGCCAGTCGCGGCTTCAGCTTTACCCATGACGGTCCGCTGGACATGCGCATGAACCCAGATGCGGGAATCAGCGCCGCCGACTGGCTGGCTGTGGCCAGCGCCGAAGAAATTGCCCGTGTGCTCAAGGACTATGGCGAAGAGCGTTTTGCCCGCCGCATGGCGCAGGCCATTGTGCGCCGCCGTGAAGAAAAGCCCTTCACCCGTACTGCCGATCTGGCCGATGTCATCAGTACCGCCAATCCGGCCTGGGAAAAAGGCAAGCATCCGGCCACCCGCGCCTTTCAGGGGCTGCGCATTCACATCAATAATGAACTGGGCGATCTGGAACGGGGACTGCAGGCAGCAGTCGACAGCTTGGTTATTGGCGGACGTCTGGTGGTCATCAGTTTTCACTCGCTGGAAGACCGTATCGTCAAACAGTTCATGCGTAAACTTGCCAAAGGCGAGGCGGATACTTTGCCGCGCCACCTGCCCATTCGCCCGGAGCCTTTTGTGCCGGTGCTTAAGCTGCTGGGCAAGCCGCTGTATGCCGGCGAGCAGGAACTCAAACAGAATCCGCGCGCGCGCAGTGCGGTCATGCGGGTGGCGGAGAAACTGCGATGAACAGTTCCGTGCAATCCCGCCCCCTGCCTGCACTTAGCGGCCTGATCGGTCTGGTATTTGTTGCCATTCTGGTTAGCGCGGTCTGGGTTTCCTACAGTGCGCACGAAAGCCGGCAGCTGCTTAATACCCTGTTTGGCGAGATCCAGCAACGCGACCGCCTGCAGGCCGACTGGGGCCGCCTGCTGCTGGAAAACAGCACCTGGACTGCACACAATCGAATTGAAAAGCTGGCTGTGGAGCAGCTTGGCATGCACGTTCCCGAGCCGGGCAGCGTGCGGGTGGTGTCGCCATGAAGAAGGCAATCGGCATGCTAGAACGCTGGCGCGCTTTTCGCGCCTGGTTGGCCGTGCGCTGGCGCTTTGGCCTGACCCTGTTTGCGCTGTTTGCCCTGGCGATTACCGCCACTGGCCGTATTGCATGGCTGCATGTGGTGCGCCATGACTTTCTGGCCGAACAGGGCGACAAACGCAGCCTGCGCCATGTGCCGATCAGCGCCCACCGCGGCACCATTACCGACCGCAACGGCGAGCCGCTGGCGGTCAGTACGCCGATGATCACCCTGTGGGCCAACCCGCTTGAGCTGGTCGCCGACGAGGAGCGCTGGCCCGAGCTGGCGCGGGCGCTGGGCACCGCACCGGAAACCCTGATTAGCCGTATTCAGGCCAATGCGGGCCGCAGCTTCATGTACCTTGAGCGCGGCGTGACCCCTGAACTGGGCGAGCAGGTGGCGGCGCTACGCATTGCCGGTGTGTATCAGCGTGAGGAGTTCAAACGCTTTTACCCGGCGGCAGATGTTACCGCGCACCTGGTCGGTCTGACCGACATTGATGAACAGGGCCGTGAAGGCATCGAGCTGGCCTACAACGACTGGCTGGCCGGAGTACCCGGCAAGCGCCGCGTGTTGCAAAACCGCAAGGGCCAGATCATTGCCGATGTGCAGGTGGTGCAAAACGCCAAGGCCGGACAGGCGGTGGCATTGTCGATTGACCTGCGTCTGCAGTATCTGGCACATCGCGAGCTGCAGCGCACTATCCAGGAGTTCAAGGCCCGGGCCGGCTCGCTGGTGATGGTGGATGTCAAGACCGGCGAGATTCTGGCACTGGTCAATTATCCGACCTACAACCCCAATAATCGCGCCACCTATAGTGGTGAGGGCAGCCGCAACCGTGCCCTGGTGGATGTGTTTGAGCCGGGCTCTACAGTCAAGCCCTTTACCATTGCTGCCGCGCTGGACAGCGGTCGCTGGCATCCGCATTCGACTGTCGATGTCGGCAACGGCCGCATGATGATTGGCAAATACACCATCAAGGACGTGTCGCGTGGTGGGGTACTGGACCTGACCAACGTGCTGAAAAAATCCAGCAACGTGGGTGTCAGCAAGATTGCGCTGGATGTGGGTGGTGAACCGGTGGCTGCCGTCATGCAGCAGGTGGGCTTTGGTACGGATACCGGACTGGGTTTTCCGGGCGAAAGCGCTGGCGTGTTTCCGGTCTTTCCGCGCTGGCGCAGCGTTGAAACGGCAGCCATGTCCTACGGCTATGGCTTTTCCGTAACTACCGCCCAGCTGGCCCATGCCTATGCGACCCTTGGCAATAATGGGGTCAGCGTACCCCTGACGCTGCTGCGCCAGGACCGTCCGGTCAGCGAAAGCCGTGTGCTCAACGCGCATACCAGCCAGGTTGTGCTGGAAATGCTGCGCTCGGTGGTTGAAGAAGAAGGCGGCGGCGGTGCGCGTGCGCGGGTGCCTGGCTATCACGTAGCCGGCAAAAGCGGCACGGCCAAGAAAACCACCGGCCGTGGCTACACCGAAGACAGTTATCGCTCGCTGTTTGCTGGCGTAGGCCCGGTAAGCGAGCCCCGGATTGCCCTGGCAATCGTGATTGACGAGCCGCGTGAAGGCGGTTATTTCGGCGGCCTGGTGGCTGCCCCCGCGTTTAGCCGAATTATGGCCGGTACGCTGCGTTTGCTGAACGTGCGTCCGGATAACCTGCCAGAGACCATGGCGCAAAATAGTACCCAACAGAGAGGGCGCAGTTAGTGCCGATGCCTTTGAACCAGCTGCTGCCACAGGCGCAGAGCAGTACCCTGATCCGTGAACTGACCCTCGATAGCCGCATGGTCAGACCCGGTGACCTTTTTCTTGCTGTCCCGGGCACCCGCGTGGACGGCCGGCGCTATATTGCCGATGCCATTGCCCGCGGTGCAGCGGCTGTTGCCTATGAATCCGAAGATGCGCCCGAGATACAGGACAGCGCCGCATTGCTGATTCCGGTCAGGGGACTGCAGGCGCAGCTGTCGGCGATTTCCGGCCGTTTTTATGGCGAACCCAGCCGTGCACTGACCATGCTGGGCGTGACCGGCACCAACGGTAAAACCACGGTCAGCCACCTGCTGGCGCAGGCGCTGGACCAGCTGGGTGAAAGCTGTGCGGTAATCGGCACCCTGGGCAACGGTTTTCTGGGCAGCCTGCACAGCGGTATCCATACCACCCCTGATCCCATCAGCCTGCAGGCGGCGCTGGCCGATCTCAAGCAGGCGGGTGCCAGCCACGTTGCCATGGAGGTGTCCTCGCACGGCCTGGAGCAACAGCGGCTGGCAGCGGTTGATATGGACATTGCAGTATTGACCAACCTGACCCGCGATCACCTGGATTACCACGGCAGCATGGAAGCTTACGCCGAAGCCAAGGCGCGTCTGTTTGCCTGGCCCGGCCTGAAGGTACGCGTGCTGAACCTGGATGATGATTTTGGTGCGCAGCTGGCGCAGCAGTATGCCGGTAAAGAGCTTAAAACCTACAGCATCAACAAGGAACACGCCCATGTGCACTGCTGCCAGGTGGAATACAGCAACCAGGGCATCCGTGCCACGGTAGCCACTACCCAGGGCGAGGCCCTGTTGCGCAGCCCGCTGCTGGGCCGCTTCAACCTGAGCAACCTGATGGCCGTAGTGGCCACGCTGTCGGGCATGGGTTATGCGTTGCGTGACATTCTTGACGTGATTCCCGGCCTTAGACCGCCGGCCGGCCGTATGCAGGCGCTGTCTGAAAGCGATAAACCGCTGGTGGTGGTGGACTACGCACACACCCCGGACGCCCTGCAACAGGTACTGATTGCCGTACGCTCGCACGTCGTTGCCGGCGGTCAGCTGCATTGCGTGTTTGGTTGTGGCGGTGAGCGTGACCGCGGCAAGCGCGAGCTGATGGCAGCGGTTGCCGAGGCTAGCGCCGACCGTCTGCTGGTAACCGATGACAATCCCCGCAATGAAGATGCCGCACAAATTCGTGCCGATATTCTGGCCGGCCTCACGCCCGCTGCGGACGTGCAGGAATTTGACGACCGCGCTGCGGCCATTGCCACGGCCATTGGCCAGGCCCGTGCCGGCGATGTAGTGGTGATTGCCGGCAAAGGCCATGAGGATTATCAGGAAGTGCGCGGCCAGCGCCATCCGTTTTCCGATCTTGAGCAGGCGCGACAGGCGCTGGAAGCCTGGGAGGCCGTCCATGTTTAGGCCATGGCAACTGTCCGCGCTAACCCCCCTGCTGGATGGCGAACTGCTGGGCCCGGATGCGCAGGTGCTGCGCGTGCATACCGATACCCGCACCCTGCGCAAGGGTGACCTGTTCGTGGCGCTGACCGGCGACAATTTTGATGGCCATGATTATCTGCCCCAGGCCCGCGCGGCGGGCGCGGTGGCTGCGCTGGTCGACGCCTGGCAGGACAATAGTGACCTGCCGCAACTGGCAGTGGGTGATACCCGGATGGCGCTGGGCCTGCTCGGCCGCCACAACCGCGAGCAGTTTAAGGGCGTGCTGGTGGCGCTGACCGGCTCCAGTGGTAAAACCACAGTCAAGGAACTGCTGGCCAGCATTGGCGGTGCCGCACTGGGGGTCGATGCCGTGCTGGCTACCCGTGGCAACCTGAACAATGAAGTGGGTGTTCCGCTGACCCTGCTAGAGCTGGAAGCAAGGCACAAGCTGGCGGTCATCGAGCTTGGGGCGTCCCTGCCCGGTGAAATCGCCTGGACCCGCTCGCTGGCACAGCCACGGGTGGTGCTTATCAATAACGCCGGCATGGCCCATGCGGGTGAGTTTGGCGGCCCGGAAGCCATTGTGGCAGCCAAGGGCGAGATTCTGGACGAGCTGGGGGCGGATGCAACTGCGGTCCTCAATCTGGATGATCCGGCTTTTGCCGTCTGGCAGGCGCGTAATAGCGCAGGCCGTCTGGTGACCTTTGCCCGCAGCAATCCGCAGGCCGATGTATTTGCCCGTGAGGCGCAGTTCGACAGTGCCGGTTGTGCCAGCTTTCTGTTGTGCACGCCACTGGGCGAGGCTAGCGTGCAGTTGCAGCTGGCCGGCGCACACAATCTGGCCAATGCGCTGGCTGCCGCCGCAGTAGCCTATGCTGCCGGCATGACCCTGGATGCCATTGTGGCCGGTCTGGGTCAGGCTCGCGCGGTGGCCGGTCGCTGCATGCGCCATGCGCTGAGTCATGGCGGTGTGCTGATTGATGACAGCTACAACGCCAACCCGGCCTCCATGCGTGCCGGTATGGACTTGCTTGCCGGCATGCCCGGACAGCGCATTCTGGTGCTGGGCGATATGGGCGAGCTGGGCGAGTGGGCTGAAAAAGAGCACCGCGCCCTGGGCGAGTATGCCAATGGCAAGGCCGATGTGCTGTTTGCTGTCGGCCCCAACATGCAGCATGCGGTACAGGCGTTTAAAGGTATGGCACAACACTTTGCGAGCCGTGATGAACTCAAGGCGGCCCTGGCCAACCGCATGACCCTGCCTAGCAGCTATCTGGTCAAGGGTTCACGCAGCGCCGCGATGGAGCAGGTCGTGGCGGCCATTCTGGCTGCAGACGGGAGTGAAGTCTGATGCTGTTACTGATTGCGGAATACCTGCAGCAATACTACAAAGGTTTCGGCGTATTCCAGTACCTGACCCTGCGCGGCATTCTGGGCATTTTGACTGCGCTGGTGATGTCGCTGTGGCTGGGTCCCTGGATGATCCGCACCTTGCGCAGCCTGCAAGTTGGCCAGTCGGTGCGTACCGACGGGCCGCAAAGTCATTTGTCCAAGTCCGGCACGCCGACCATGGGCGGGGCGCTGATTCTGGCCAGCATCGCCATCAGCACCTTGCTGTGGGGCGATTTGAGCAACCGCTATGTGTGGATTGTGCTGGTGACTACCCTGCTGTTTGGTGCCATTGGCTGGGTCGATGACTACCGCAAGGTGATTGAAAAGAACTCGCGTGGCTTGCCCGGGCGCTGGAAGTATTTCTGGCAGTCGGTGTTTGGACTGGGCGCGGCGCTGGCGCTGTATGCCACGGCGCAAGGTCCGGCAGAAACTGCGCTGATTTTCCCGTTTTTGAAGGATTTCAGCCTGCAACTAGGGCTGGGTTTTGTGGTGCTGACCTACTTTGTGATTGTCGGTTCCAGTAACGCGGTCAACCTGACCGACGGCCTTGATGGGCTGGCGATTCTGCCTACCGTGCTGGTGGGTGGTGCGCTGGGTATTTTTGCCTATCTGTCCGGTCACGCCAGCTTTGCCCAGTACCTGTTTATTCCCTATATCCCGGGCGTGGGCGAGCTGATCATTTTCTGTGGTGCGCTGGTCGGTGCCGGTCTGGGCTTTTTGTGGTTTAACACCTATCCGGCACAGGTATTTATGGGCGACGTAGGTGCACTGGCACTGGGCGCGGCGCTGGGCTTGGTGGCCGTGGCGGTTCGTCAGGAAATCGTGCTGTTCATCATGGGCGGCGTGTTTGTGGTGGAAACCCTGTCGGTGGTGATTCAGGTGGCTTCGTTCAAGCTGCGCGGCAAGCGCGTGTTCCGCATGGCACCCATTCACCACCATTTTGAGCTTAAAGGCTGGCCGGAGCCACGAGTAATAGTGCGCTTCTGGATCATCACCGTAGTACTGGTGCTGATTGGCCTGTCCACCCTGAAACTGAGGTAATCAACATGACACAGCAGCTACAGGTCGTGGTCGGCCTGGGTAAAACGGGACTGTCACTGGTGCGCTTTTTAGCGCGTCAGGGCGTTGCCGTGGCTGCTGTGGATACCCGCGAGCAGCCGCCGGAGCTGGCGCAAATCCGCGCCGAGTTTCCGCAGGTGCAACTGCATTGCGGCTCGCTGGTTACTCCGCTGCTGGCACAGGCGCAGACCCTGTATGTCAGCCCCGGGCTGGCGCTGGCTACCCCGCAGATTCAGCGTGAAATCGAACGTGGCGTGCAGATTAGCGGCGATGTGGACTTGTTCTTGCAGCACGCCAAAGCACCGGTGATTGCGATTACCGGCTCCAACGCCAAAAGCACCGTGACCACATTGGTGGGGCTGATGGCTGCTCAGGCGGGACTCAAGGTGGGCGTGGGCGGCAATATAGGTACTCCGGCGCTGGAACTGCTGGAGCAACCGGCGGATCTCTATGTGCTGGAGCTGTCCAGTTTCCAGCTGGAAACCATCAGCCATTTGCAGCCCAAAGTAGCCACCTGCCTGAATATCAGCGCTGACCACCTCGACCGCTACCGCGACTTGCAGCATTACACCGAGGTCAAGCTGGAGGTGTACGCGCAGGCCGAGTGGGCGGTTATAAATCGTGATGATGCCGCAGCGCAACCAGAAGCCTTGACCGGCAAGACGCTGAGCTTTGGTATGTCCGAACCGCAAAATGACCATGAATTTGGCCTGCGTGACGGCTGGCTGGCGCTTGGCAGCGAGCATTTGTTGCCGGTTGGCAAGCTGAAGATTCCGGGCAAGCACAATCAGGCCAACGCACTGGCTGCACTGGCTTTGGGTACTGCCGCTGGCCTGCCTATGCCGGCCATGTTGGACGCACTGCAAGCATTTACCGGCCTGCCGCATCGCTGTCAGTGGATAGCGAACAAGCAGGGCGTGAACTGGTACAACGACTCCAAAGCCACCAATATCGGCGCGACTCTGGCCGCTATTGAAGGGCTGGCCAGTGACAACTCTAAGCTAGTGTTAATTGCAGGCGGTGACGGCAAGGGTGCCGATTTTACTGAGCTGACTGAGGCCGTTAGCCAGCACTGCCGGGCGCTGGTGTTGCTGGGGCGCGATGCTGATTTGATTCGCGATGCACTGGCAGCTACCGGCGTGCCGGCCGTTAAAGTAGCCACTCTGGATGCAGCCGTTGCCACTGCCGCCGACCTGGCGCAGGCAGGCGACAGCGTATTGCTGGCTCCGGCCTGCGCCAGTCTGGATATGTTCAAAAACTTCGAGCAGCGTGGCGAGTTGTTTGTCGCGGCGGTGGAGGGGCGGGCATGATCCGGCAAACCCTGAACCGCTGGGCGGAAAATTCTCCGCTGGGCGGCCGTCACCAGAAAGTAGATCTGGACTACTGGTTGCTGGGTGCCTGCCTGTGCTTGCTCGGCCTTGGCCTGGTGATGAACGCATCCGCCTCGTCAGCCGTTTCTGCTGCCCACAACAACGGCAATCACTACTACTATTTTATTCGTCACTGTATTTATGTCGTGGTCGGGCTGCTGGCTGCGGCAAGCTGCCTGTTGATACCGGTGCAGTGCTGGCAGCAGTGGAGTCGCAAATTGCTGCTGCTGGCCATCGTGCTGCTGTGCCTGGTGTATATGCCCGGCATCGGGCTTGAAGTGAACGGCTCCCGTCGCTGGCTGCGGCTGGGCTTTTTCAACCTGCAGTCGTCCGAGCCGGCCAAGCTGTTCATGGTGTTTTTCATGGCCGGCTATCTGGTGCGCCACCAGAGAGACCTGGAGCAAAAGCTGCTCGGCTTTATCAAGCCGTTGCTGGTGCTGCTGTTCTGTGCTGCGCTGATCTACATCGAGCCGGACTTTGGTGCTACCACCGTGATGGTGGGCAGCGTGGTGGTGATGATTTTTCTGGCCGGCACCAGTATGAAGGTGGCCGCGCCGCTGCTGTTGATTCTGGGCGCCCTGGGCTGGTTTTTTGTGACTGCAGAGGCTTACCGGCTGGAGCGCATCACCAGCTTCACCGATCCCTTCCGTGACCAGTTTGGCAGTGGCTACCAGTTGTCGCAGGCCCTGATTGCCTTTGGTCGTGGCGAGATTTTTGGCGTGGGTCTGGGTAATAGCGTGCAAAAGCAGTTTTACCTGCCGGAAGCGCACACCGACTTTGTATTTGCCGTTCTGGCCGAAGAGCTGGGGCTGGTGGGCGCTCTGCTTACCGTGGCCCTGCTGACCTTTGTGTGCGTGCGCGCACTGCGTCTGGGTCGCAAGGCGCAGTTGGCCGGTCACTCGTTTGCGGCCTATAGCGCCTATGGCATTGCCATGATGTGGACCGGGCAGGCGTTCATCAATATTGGCGTGAACGCCGGAATCTTGCCGACCAAGGGGCTGACGCTACCCTTTATCAGCTACGGCGGCAGCTCGCTGGTTATTTGCTGCATTTCGCTGGCCGTGGTGCTGCGTGTTGAATGGGAAATGCGCCAGGCGGCCAGAGCTCCGGCCATGCCGGTACGCAAGGCACGCCAGCCGGGAGGTGTTTATGCGCAAGCCTGAGCCTGTAGTACTGATCATGGCTGCCGGTACCGGTGGCCATGTGTTTCCGGCGCTGGCCTGCGCCGAAGAGTTTCGCAGCCGTGGCTACCGGGTGCACTGGCTGGGTGCCGGACGCGGCATTGAGTGCCGTGTGGTGCCGCAAGCCGGCTTTACCCTGCACAACATCAGTGCTACCGGTTTGCGCGGCAAGGGCGCGCTGCAGTTGATCAAGGCGCCCTTGCAGCTGCTGGGCGCATTCTGGCAGGCATGGCGGCTGATGCGCAGCATTCGTCCCGTGTGTGTGCTGGGCATGGGCGGCTATGTCACCGGCCCTGGCGGACTGGCGGCGCGCCTATGCGGCGTGCCGCTGGTGATCCATGAACAAAACGCGGTAGCCGGCACTGCCAACCGCAGTCTGGCACGTTTTGCCGCCCGTATCTGTCAGGCGTTTCCCGGTGCCTTTGCCGACAGCAGCAAGCTGCTGACCACCGGCAATCCGGTGCGCACCGGACTGATCATTCGCGCGCTGGACAAACAGCAGGTATCCACACCCGTGCGCCTGCTGGTGGTGGGGGGCAGCCTGGGTGCCGAGCCGCTCAACAGGCTGCTGCCCGAGGCGCTGGCGCAGGTGGACGCACAGCTGCGTCCAGACGTACGCCACCAGTGCGGCGAGCAGCATGCACAGGCAACCCGCCAGCGCTACGAGGCAGCGGGTGTCGAGGCGCAGGTTGCCCCCTTTATTGAAGACATGGCCGAGGCCTATGCCTGGGCCGATCTGGTGATTTGCCGGGCCGGGGCGTTGACCGTCAGCGAGCTGGCGGTGATGGGGCGGGCCGCCTTTTTGGTGCCCTTGCCGCATGCCATCGACGATCACCAGACTAAAAATGCCGAATTTCTGGCCCAGCAGGGTGCTGCGCTGATTCTGGCCCAGCACGAAACCACCGCGTCACAGCTGGCGCACCATCTGACCGAGGTATGCATGAATAGCCACAGGCTGATTGACATGGCACAACAGGCGCGGGCACTGGCCCGGCCTCAGGCCACACAACAGGTGGTGGACGCCTGTCTGGAGGTGGCCCGTGGCTGACGTACTGCACACCACCGCTGCGGAAACCCGCCGCATGCGCCGCATTCGCCGCATCCACTTTGTTGGTATCGGCGGCACCGGCATGTGCGGTATTGCCGAAGTGGTGCGCAACCTGGGGTATGACGTATCCGGCTCCGACATCAAGCTGTCGGCGGTCACCGAGCGCCTGCAGGGGCTGGGCATCCAGATCATGCTGGGCCATCAGGCGTCCCATGTCGACGAAGCGGATGTGCTGGTGGTGTCCAGTGCCATCAACATGGAAAACCCCGAAGTGGCCCGTGCCGTCGAGCGGCGCATTCCGGTGGTGCCGCGTGCCGAGATGCTGGCCGAGCTGATGCGCTACCGCCATGGTATTGCGGTGGCCGGCACCCATGGCAAAACCACCACCACCAGCCTGCTGGCCACCGTATTTGCCGCCGCCGGTCTGGACCCGACCTTCGTAATTGGCGGGCGGGTGAATGCCGCCGGCAGCAACGCTCGCCTGGGCGAGAGCTGCTACCTGATTGCCGAGGCGGATGAAAGCGATGCCAGCTTCCTGCACCTGCAGCCCATGGTGTCGGTCGTGACCAATATCGACGCCGACCACATGAGTACCTATGGCGGCGACTTCAACAAGCTGAAACAGACCTTTATTGATTTTCTGCACAACCTGCCGTTTTACGGGCTGGCGGTGCTTTGTGTGGATGACCCTTCGGTGCGCGACATTGCCCAGCGGGTCAAGCGCCCGATGATTACCTACGGCTTTTCCGAAGATGCCGACGTGCGGGCGGTGGATGTCCAGCAGGACGGTATGCGTACCTGCTTCAATGTGCTGCGCAAGGACCGTCCGGCGATGCCGGTGTGCGTCAACATGCCGGGCCGCCACAACGTGCTCAATGCGCTGGCGGTGATTGCCATTGCCACTGACGAGGGCGTGGACGACTCCGCCATTGTTGCCGGCCTGTCCGGGTTTCAGGGTGTGGGCCGCCGCTTTCAGGTGTACGGCGAGCTGCCGGTTGAAGGCGGCAGCGTGATGCTGGTGGACGACTATGGCCACCACCCGCGCGAAGTGTCCGCCGTGATCAAGGCGATTCGTGACGGCTGGCCCGAGCGCCGGCTGGTCACCATTTATCAGCCGCACCGTTACACCCGTACCCGTGACCTGTACGAAGACTTTGTGCAGGTGCTGGGCGAGTCTAATGTGCTGTTGCTGCTGGAAGTGTTTCCCGCTGGCGAGGAGCCGATTCCCGGTGCCGACAGCCGCCAGCTGTGTCACAGCATCCGCCAGCGCGGCAGGCTGGACCCGCTGTATGTGGAGCGCGGTACCGATATGGCGCCGCTGGTGCAGCCGCTGCTGCGTGCCGGTGACATCCTGTTGTGCCAGGGGGCCGGCGACATTGGCAGCATTGCCCCGCAGTTGTTGAAACATCCGTTATTCCAGCCATCAGAGAGGAGCCCGCAGGCATGACCCAGGCAGTAGACAGCAAGGCATTTGGCAAGGTCGCCGTGCTCTATGGCGGGCGCAGCGCCGAGCGTGAGGTATCGTTGAAATCCGGTGCCGCTGTACTGGCAGCGCTGCAGGCTGCAGGTGTCGATGCGCACGGCATTGATGTAGGCGACGACATCCTGCAACAGCTGGTGGCGCAGCGTTTTGACCGTGCCTTTATTGTGGTGCATGGCCGTGGTGGCGAAGACGGCACCCTGCAGGGGCTGCTGGAATGGGCCGGCATTCCCTACACCGGTAGCGGCGTGCTGGCCTCGGCACTGGCGATGGACAAACTGCGCACCAAACAGGTGTGGCACAGCCTGGGCCTGTCCACACCCCGCCACGCCACGCTGGCCAGCGTTGAAGACTGCGCCCGGGTGGCGGCAGAACTGGGCTTTCCGCTGATGGTCAAGCCCAGCCAGGAAGGTTCCAGCATTGGCATGGCCAAGGTCGGCAACCTGGCAGAACTGGAGCAGGCCTGGCATAACGCCCGCACCTACGACAGCAACGTGCTGGTCGAGCAGTTTGTCAGCGGCCCGGAATTTACCGTGGCCATGCTGGACGGTGAAATTTTGCCACCGATCCGGCTGGGCACCAGCCATGTGTTTTACGACTACGACGCAAAATACCTGGCCAATGACACCCGCTACCAGATTCCCTGCGGACTGGCTGCGGACAAAGAACAGGAACTGCGCCAGCTGACCGCTGACGCCTGTGCGGCACTGGGGGTAACCGGCTGGGGCCGCGCCGACGTGATGCAGGATGAGCAGGGGCGTTTCTGGCTGCTGGAGGTCAATACAGTCCCCGGCATGACCGACCACAGCCTGGTGCCCATGGCGGCCAAGGCGGTCGGACTGGATTTTGGCCAGCTGGTGTTGCGCCTGCTGGCCTCTACGCTGCAGGAGTAAACCATGGCGATTCGCGGTGGCAATCAGGCTCATAGCACCCGGCAGGCATCCGCTGCCCGCCGGGGTGCCAGCCGTATTGCGCCGCCACCGGCACCGAAAAAGCGCCAGTGGCAGGCACCGCGAATCAACTGGCGGTTGCTGGGACGCTTTGTGTTTTCGCTGCTGGCCGTTGCAGGACTGGGTGCCGCGATTCAGGCGTGGCAGGTCATGCAGCCGGAACTGGACCGGCCCATCAGCCAGGTTCTGGTGGAAGGCAAGCTGGGCGAGGTAGCGGCCCACAACCGTGTTGAACTGCAACAACAGCTGGAAGCCTTTGGCGAGATACGTTTTTTCAGTGCCGATCTGGCTGCCATGCAGCAGGCACTGGAAGCACTGCCCTGGGTTGACCAGGCGCGCATCAGCCGCATCTGGCCGGGCCAGCTCAAGGTTGAGGTGGTTGAGCAGCAGCCGATTGCGCGCTGGGGCGAAAGCCAGTGGCTTAACAGCCGCGGGCAGGTGTTTCGCGGCATCACCAGCGCACCGGCCGGCGAGATGCCCGGCTTGCTGGGGCCGGATGGTAGCGAGGCGAGGGTGATGCAGCAGTACTGGAACCTGACGCGGATTTTGCGTCCGCTGGGATACAGCATTGCACGGCTGGAGTTGCGGGCCCGTGGCAGCTGGTTTGTTACCACCAGCGACGGACTGGAGCTGTGGCTGGGCCGGGACGAGATACTGGAAAAAATGCGCCGCTTTACGGCGATTTACGAGCGCGAGCTTAAAGAACAGATTAAACAGGTTGCACGCGTGGACTTGCGTTATGCCAATGGCCTGGCGGTCGCCTGGCATGACAACGACAGCGAAGCAGCAGTGCACTAGGGGAAACGACTAAAATGGCGTACGAAAGCGGTCACAACATGATCGTCGGACTGGACATCGGCACATCCCAGGTGGTCGCCCTGATCGCCGAGGTGTTGCCGGGTGATGAGCTGCACGTGGTGGGCATGGGCAGTTGCCCGACGCGGGGCCTTAAAAAAGGCGTGGTGGTGGATATCGAATCCACCGTGCAGTCCATCCAGCAGGCGGTGGATGAAGCCCAGCGCATGGCCGAGTGTCACGTGCACTCCGCCTACGTGGGCCTGGCCGGCAGCCATATCCGCAGCCAGAACTCCGACGGCAGTGTCGCCATCCACAATGGCGAGGTCAGCCGCAGGGATCTGGAGCGTGTGCTGGATGCCGCGCAGGCGGTGCCGATTGCGGCCGACCAGCGCATTCTGCATACGCTGGCGCAGGACTACATCATCGACAAGCAGGAAGGCGTGCGTCAGCCTTTGGGCATGTCCGGCGTGCGTCTGGAAGCGAGGGTGCATGTGGTGACCTGTGCCACCAATGCCGCGCAGAACGTGGAAAAATGCGTCAGCCGCTGCGGCATCCAGCTCGATGGCACCATCCTGGAGCAGCTGGCTTCGGCCATGGCGGTACTGACCGATGACGAAATGGAGCTGGGCGTATGCATGGTGGATATCGGCAGCGGCACTTCCGACATTGCCATCTTTACCGAAGGTGCCATCCGCTATACCGCAGTGATTCCGGTGGCAGGTGACCAGGTCACCAACGACATTGCCATGGCCTTGCGTACGCCTACCCAGTACGCCGAAGAAATCAAGATCCGCTATGCGTGCGCACTGGCCAAGCTGGCTCACCCGGATGAAACCATCAAGGTGCCCAGCGTTGGCGACCGTGCCCCGCGTGACCTGTCGCGCCAGGCGCTGGCCGAAGTGGTGGAGGCCCGTTACGAGGAGCTGTTCCACCTGATCCACGCAAAGATCCGCAACAGCGGCTACGAAGACATGATACCGGCCGGCATTGTACTGACCGGCGGTACGGCAAAAATGGAAGGTGCGGTGGAGCTGGCCGAAGAGGTGTTCCACATGCCGGTAAGGGTGGGTGGCCCGCAGGGCATCAAGGGCATGTCCGACCTGATACGCAATCCGGTGTATTCAACGGCAGTCGGCCTGCTGATGTACGGACTGGAAAAACAGAAGGAAGGCTTGCCGGCCGAGCAGGGCGAGCCAGTCAAGAGCAACGGTGGCCCGACGACCATGCAGCGCATTCGTCGCTGGGTACAGGACAACTTTTAATTTAAAACAGCCGGCATAACCGGCGACATATATAAAGGCGAGGAGAGCATTATGTTCGATTTAGTAGACCAGAGCAGTAAGAGCGCAGTGATCAAGGTTGTCGGTGTGGGCGGTGGCGGCGGCAACGCGGTCAAGACCATGATCAGCAACAACATCGAGGGTGTCGAGTTTATTTGCGCCAACACCGACGCACAGGCCCTGCAGGGTATTGGTGCCAGCACCGTCCTGCAGCTGGGTACCAGCGTGACCAAGGGACTGGGTGCCGGAGCCGACCCCGAGGTTGGCCGTCGCGCCGCCGAAGAAGACCGCGAGCGCATCGCCGAAGTGCTGGACGGCACCGATATGGTGTTCATTGCCACCGGCATGGGCGGCGGTACCGGTACCGGTGCGGCTCCGGTGATTGCCGAAGTGGCCAAGGAAATGGGTATCCTGACCGTGGCCATCGTTACCCGTCCGTTCCCGTTTGAAGGCAAGCGCCGCGAGCAGATCGCAGATGCCGGCATCCGTGAACTGGCCGAGCACTGTGACTCGCTGATCACCATTCCCAACGAGAAACTGCTGACCATCCTGGGCAAGGATGCCAGCCTGCTCAGTGCCTTTGCCAAGGCCGATGACGTACTGACCGGTGCGGTGCGTGGTATTTCCGACATCATCAAGCGCCCGGGCATGATCAACGTCGACTTTGCCGACGTGCGTACCGTGATGAGCGAAATGGGCATGGCCATGATGGGTACCGGTCGCGCCAGTGGCCCCAACCGCGCCCGCGAAGCCACCGAAGAAGCCATTCGCAACCCGTTGCTGGACGATGTCAACCTGCAGGGTGCCCGCGGCATCCTGGTCAACATCACCTCCGGCCCCGACCTGTCGATTGGCGAATATTCTGAAGTGGGCCAGATCATCGAGGGCTACGCCACCGAACAGGCCACCGTCAAGGTGGGTACAGCCATTGATCCGGATATGCGCGATGAGCTGCATGTGACCGTGGTGGTCACCGGCCTCAACAGCCGTAACGAAAAACCGGTCAAGGTGATCGACAACACCGTCGGCCTGAACCAGGCCGCCGATGCAGTGGCCGGCAGCGTGGTAACAGCCAAGGCAGCAGGTGATATGTACGGTAGCGATTACAGCAACTTCGACCGTCCGACCTTCCGGCGCAATGCGGTTGCAGCGGCTGCACCCCAGCAGCAGGAAGAGCTGGACTACCTGGATATTCCGGCTTTCCTGCGCAAGCAGGCGGACTGATCCGGGCCGGCCGGTTTCTCTAATGGCGCGCTATCTGTTAAGATGCGCGCCAATTGAAAACCATTCGCAATATTTAATGGCGGCGACGATTTCAGCATGATCAAACAACGCACCTTGAAAAACACCATCAGGGCCACCGGCATCGGCTTGCACTCGGGCGAGAAAATCTACCTGACCCTCAAGCCAGCACCGGTTGACAGCGGCATCATCTTCCGGCGCATGGACCTTGACCCGGTGGTGGAAATCCGCGCCCTGGCAAACAACGTCGGCGAAACCACCATGTCCACTACGCTGGTCAATGGCGAGGCCAAGGTGGATACCGTCGAGCACCTGCTGTCTGCCATGGCCGGCCTGGGTATCGACAACGCCTATGTGGAGCTGTCTGCACCCGAGGTGCCGATCATGGACGGCAGTGCCGGTCCTTTCGTGTTCCTGATCCAGTCTGCCGGACTGGAAGACCAGGACGCCCCCAAGCAGTTTATCCGCATCCTGCGCGAGGTAACTGTCGAGGACAAAGGCAAGAAGGCCACCTTCGTGCCCTTTGACGGCTTCAAGGTCAGCTTCGAAATCGACTTTGATCACCCCGTTGTCGCAGGCCGTACCCAGAGCGCCAGTGTGGATTTTTCCAGCACGTCTTTCGTCAAGGAAGTCAGCCGCGCACGCACCTTCGGTTTCATGCGTGACATCGAATACCTGCGGGCCAACAATCTGGCGCTGGGCGGCAGCGTGGAAAATGCCATTGTGGTGGACGAGCATGAAGTGCTTAACGAGGACGGCCTGCGTTACGAGGACGAGTTCGTCAAGCACAAGATCCTGGATGCCATTGGTGACCTCTATCTGCTGGGCAAAAGCCTGATTGGCGAGTTTCGCGGCTACAAGTCCGGTCATGCGCTGAACAACCAGCTGCTGCGTGCCCTGCTGGAACAGAAGGATGCCTGGGAGGTCGTTACCTTTGACGACGCTGCCACCGCCCCTATTTCCTATATGCGGCCTGCTGCCTCGCAGTAAGCCGCCAGCCTCAAGCCTTTTAAGCCACCTGCATGCAGGTGGCTTTTTTATGCGCGAAAACTGTCAGGACAGCCGTCTGGGCAGCAGCAGGTTCAGCAACAGTGCGGCGACCGCACAGAGTGAAATGCCCGACAGTGCAAAGTCACCATTGCCCATCTGCATGCCGCCGATGCCGAATACCAGCGTAACCGAGACGATGATCAGGTTGCGCGGCTCGGACAGATCCACCTGGTTGCGGATCAGGGTATTCAGGCCCACCACGGCAATCGAGCCAAACAGCAGGCACAGGATGCCGCCCATGACCGGAACCGGAATGCTCTGCAGTGCCACGCCGAACTTGCCGATGAAGGCCAGTACGATGGCAAACACGGCCGCCCAGGTCATGATGGCCGGGTTGTAGTTGCGGGTCAGCATCACCGCACCGGTGACCTCCGCATAGGTGGTGTTGGGCGGGCCGCCAAACAGGCCGGCAGCCGAGGTGGCCAGGCCGTCACCGAGCAGGGTGCGCTGCAGGCCGGGTTTCTGGATGAAGTTGTTGCCGGTTACGCTGCCAATGGCAACGATGCCGCCAATGTGCTCGATGGCCGGCGCCAGCGCGACCGGCAGCATGTAGAGAATGGCACCCATATGGAACTCCGGAGCCACAAAGGCCGGCAACGCCAGCCAGGGTGCGGCGGCAATGGCCGTGGTGTCGATGATGCCGAACACCAGCGACAGCAGGGTGCCGGTGATAATGCCGGCCAGGATCGGTACCAGCCGCAGCAGGCCACGGCCCAGTACCGCCACGATCAGCGTACTGCACAGCGCGGACATGGAAATGGTCATGGCAGTGCCATATTCAACCAGCTGGACTGCGCCGTCGCCGGACTTGCCCATGGCCATGTTGACGGCCGTAGGCGACAGCGCCAGACCAATGCACATGATTACCGGCGCGACCACGACCGGCGGCAGCAGGCGCTCGATAAAACCGGCACCGCGCAACTGTACAGCCAGGCTCAGCAGTACATACATGAAACCGGCCGCAATGATGCCGCCCAGCACGGCCGGCATGCCAAAGGCGGTTTTGGCAGCCAGGATGGGGGCAATGAAGGCAAAGCTGGAGGCCAGAAATACCGGTACCTGCCGGCCGGTGACCAGCTGGAACAACAGCGTGCCGATACCGGCGGTAAACAGCGCCACGTTGGGGTCCATGCCGGTAATCAGCGGCATCAGCACCAGGGCACCAAAGGCGACAAACAGCATCTGTGC
>CAZVDA010000016.1:0-18280 GCA_964625365.1 uncultured Thiopseudomonas sp.
CGGCCATGCCGATCTTCATGGTCAGCTCGCCCCATTCCTTGTTGATGTCGGCCAGTGGTGCGACAAACTCCTTGATGGCTTCGTTCTCTTCGTTGGACTTGCAGAACTTGTGAACCACCTTGGTGAAGGCCTTCAGCGATTCACCCTGGGTCATCAGTACCTTGCGGCCCAGCAGATCCAGAGCCTGGATGCCGGTGGTACCTTCATACAGCATGGAAATGCGGCTGTCGCGCACGTTCTGCTCCATGCCCCACTCGGAGATGTAGCCGTGACCGCCATAGATCTGCACGCCATGGTTGGCCGCTTCAAAGCCGGTTTCGGTCATGAACGCCTTGGCAATCGGGGTCAGGAAAGCCAGCAGGGTGTCGGCCTGTACACGGGCTTCCTCGTCCTGGCTGCGCTGTACGATATCCACCTGCTTGGCGGCGTAGTACAGCATGGCGCGGTTGCCTTCGGAGAACGCCTTGGTGGTCAGCAGCATGCGGCGCACGTCAGGGTGCACGATGATCGGGTCGGCGGCCTTGTCCGGAGCTTTCGGGCCGGTCAGAGAACGCATTTGCAGGCGCTCGCGGGCGTAGCTGATGCCGCCCTGGAAGGCGATTTCGGCGTGGGCCAGACCTTGCAGCGCGGTACCCAGACGGGCGGTGTTCATGAAGGTGAACATGCAGTTCAGGCCCTTGTTTGGCGGGCCGATCAGGAAACCGGTGGCGTTGTCGAAGTTCATCACGCAGGTGGAGTTGCCGTGAATGCCCATCTTGTGCTCCAGCGAACCACAGGACACACCGTTACGCTCGCCGACTTCGCCGTTGGTATCCGGCAGGAACTTGGGCACGATAAACAGGGAAATGCCCTTGGTGCCTTCAGGTGCGTCCGGCAGGCGGGCCAGTACGATATGTACGATATTTTCCGCCATGTCGTGTTCGCCGGCAGAAATAAAGATCTTGGTACCGGTTACCTTGTAGCTGCCGTCGGCCTGTGGCTCGGCCTTGGTACGCAGCATGCCCAGGTCGGTACCGCAGTGAGGCTCGGTCAGGCACATGGTGCCGGTCCACTGGCCGGATACCAGCTTGGTCAGGTAGGTTTGCTGCTGCGCTTCGGTACCGTGGGCGCTCAGGGTGTTCATGGCACCATGGGACAGACCGGGGTACATGCCCCAGGACCAGTTGGCCTGGCCAACCATTTCACTGACGGCCATGCCGAGGGACTCGGGCAGGCCCTGGCCGCCATGGGCTTCGTCATGGGCCAGGCTGGGCCAGCCGCCTTCGACAAACTGTTCGTAGGCTTCTTTAAAACCGGTCGGGGTGGTCACGCCTTCGGGGGACCAGGTGCAGCCTTCGCTGTCGCCGACGCGATTCAGCGGGGCAATCACGTTTTCACAGAATTTGGCGCCTTCTTCCAGAATGGCATCAATCATGTCCGGGGTGGCTTCTTCGCAACCGGGCAGGCTCTGGTAGTGTTCGGCGTAACCGAGCAGTTCGTCACGGACAAAACGGATGTCGCGCAGGGGGGCTTTATATTCGGGCATGGTGAAGACCTCTGGAGATGACTTTTATTATTGGGCCGCGAAGAAGGATGCTGCGGCTTTGATTTCATGCTGACGGGGAATGAGCAGGCTTGCAGGACAAGCGCTCAAACGACCGTTTGAAAGTTACGGCGTGCCAGTGAGCTTGTCAAGCAGCCTTTGTTGAATTTGCAGGCGACAGGATTAGCCAAAAGTTGCAGGCGCTGGTGTGGGCGCAGAAAGTGCTGTTTCGTGGAGTGAGTGCAGAAACCAAATGGTAGACACAAAAAAGCCCGTGGCTTGTGCGCACGGGCTTTATCAAAGGGGAGCGGCTTAGCCCATGGTATTGAGCAGGGTGCCAATGTTTTCGCTGGCTGCTTCGACCATTTTGCCGCCCACCATGGCCAGGTGTTGCGCCTGGTCCATTTGCACCAGTTGCTGGGTCAGGTCGGCAATATTGGCCATGGGCATGTCACTGACGGTGGCATTGGCAACGGTTTGCGCCGTGCTGGCCAGTTGTTGCTGGCTGGCCTTGATGGTCTGAACGCCGACGCTCATCAGGCTTGGGGAAATTTCCATGGCAACCTCCGTTAGCTGTCATGTGATATTTAAATAGCAGTATAGACCTTTGGGGGTGCGGATGCCATCAGGGTGACTGGCTTGCCTGCCTGTTCGTATCAAATGTTGCGCCGATCAGGGTTTTTATCCGGCTCTGGCTGCTGTTTCTCCTGTGGTTTTAGCGCATGGCGGCCAGTTGCCGGATCAGCTGGTCAATACGCTGGCGCTGGGCAGGGTTGTGGATGTGCAGGCACAGGCAGGCCTGGGTGCTGACAAAGCCCCACGGGGCCAGCAGCCGGCCCTGTTGCAGGTCAGAACGGACCAGCTGTTCGGGCGCAATGCCGATGCCCAACCCGGCCAGTACCGCCTCCAGCAAATAGGACAGGTGTGGAAAGCCTTGCC
This sequence comes from uncultured Thiopseudomonas sp., assembly GCA_964625365.1. Taxonomy (GTDB): domain Bacteria; phylum Pseudomonadota; class Gammaproteobacteria; order Pseudomonadales; family Pseudomonadaceae; genus Thiopseudomonas. The sequence goes on from CAZVDA010000016.1 coordinate 2,462, forward strand.
CCATGTTGAGTGTCTCGCTGGCAATACCGTTGTGGGCGGCCCAGTCCGGCCAGGCTTGCGGACGTGACAGGGTGTGCAGCAAGGGCATGTCCGGCAGTGCCTGGCCGGGTTGCAGATTCAATTGTTCGGCCAGTTTAGGCGACAATACCGGGCCAATGCGCTCCTGCTCCAGCGGAATCAGCAGCTCGCTGGTTGTTGGCTGGTCGATAAAGGACAGGCTCAAATCTGCCTGTTGTTGCGGGTTTTCGTCGTCGGCGCTGGTGACCAGTTGCAGCGGTAAATCCGGCAGCGCCTGTTGCAGAGCCGGCAGGCGCGGGATCAGCCAACGGGCCAGCAGGCTACCGGAACAAGCCAGTACCAGCGGCTTTTCCTGCTGTTGCTGGCGCAGGCGCTGGCAACTGTCGGCCAGGGTTTTGAAGGCCGGCTGGCTGTTCTGGTACAGCTGCAGGCCGGCATCTGTGAGTTTTATGCTGCGTCCGTGTTTTTCTATCAAGGCTGTATTCAGTGCTTCTTCCAGCAGGCGGATTTGCCGGCTGACTGCACCGTGGGTGACGTGGAGCTGTTGCGCAGCCATGCTGATACTGCCTTGCTCGGCGGTGGCGATGAAGGCTTTCAGGGCGTTTAGTGAAGGCAGGCTGTTTAGATAATTCATGTGAGAAATACTAACAGGTTGTGGTGTATTTTTCGCTTTTCTTGTTGCGCTTGATAGTAGAGAATTCGCTGCATGTTATGGCGTGGGCTGGTTAAGCTCTGTGCTGCATTTTGGCTATAAAGGAAAATGTATGAAAACCTATTTTGATGCCCCCGACGAGCGCGGGTTGTTTGGCATATTCGGCGGGCGCTATGTGGCCGAGACCCTGATGCCGCTGATTTTGCAACTGGGTGAAGCCTACGAACAGGCCAAGCAAGATCCAGAGTTTGTAAGCGAGTTGGCCTATTTTCAGCGTGACTATGTGGGTCGTCCCAGTCCGCTGTATTACGCTGAGCGCCTGACTGAGCATCTGGGCGGTGCCAAGATTTATCTCAAGCGCGAGGAGCTGAATCACACCGGTGCGCACAAGATCAATAACTGCATTGGCCAGATTCTGCTGGCACGGCGTATGGGCAAGAAGCGCATCATCGCCGAGACCGGTGCCGGCATGCATGGTGTGGCTACCGCTACGGTGGCCGCCCGTTTTGGTCTGGAATGCGTGGTCTATATGGGCACCACCGATATCGAACGTCAGCAGGCCAACGTGTTCCGCATGAATCTGCTGGGTGCCAAGGTGATTCCGGTCACCGCCGGTACCGGCACGCTCAAGGATGCCATGAACGAGGCGCTGCGTGACTGGGTAACCAACGTGGATACCACCTTCTACCTGATCGGCACGGTGGCTGGCCCGCACCCCTACCCCGCCATGGTGCGTGATTTTCAGGCGGTGATTGGCAAGGAAGTGCGTGCCCAGTTGCAGGAGCAGGAAGGCCGTTTGCCCGATTCGCTGATTGCCTGTGTCGGTGGTGGCTCCAACGCCATTGGCCTGTTCCACGAATTTCTGGATGAGCCGACGGTAAAAATGGTCGGTGCCGAAGCCGCCGGCTTGGGTCTGGACACCGGCAAGCATGCCGCCAGCCTGACCCTGGGCGCTCCGGGCGTATTGCACGGCAACAAGACCTACCTGTTGCAGGACGAAGATGGCCAGATCAAGGATGCCCACTCGGTTTCTGCCGGTCTGGATTATCCGGGCGTTGGGCCGGAACATGCCTGGTTGCGTGATGAGGGACGGGTCGAGTACACCGCAGTCAGCGATGACGAGGCGCTGGCAGCGTTTCAGTTACTGTGCCGTCAGGAAGGTATCATCCCTGCTCTGGAGTCATCCCACGCACTGGCCGAAGCGGTCAAACGCGCACCCAATCTGCCGAAGGATCACCTGATGGTGGTCAACCTGTCCGGCCGTGGCGACAAGGACATGGCCACCATCATGCACTATCTGGGTCAACAAGGAGCCAAGCAATGAGCCGTATCCAAGCCTGCTTTGCCAAACTGAAACACGAAAACCGCGCGGCTCTGGTCACCTTCCTGACCGCTGGCGATCCTGATTACGCCACCGCCCTGACCATTCTGCGTGGCCTGCCGGAAGCTGGTGCGGATGTGATTGAAATGGGCATGCCCTTTACCGACCCCATGGCCGATGGTCCGGCCATCCAGCTGGCCAACCAGCGGGCGCTGGGCAGTGGCATGAACCTGCGCAAAACCCTGCAAATGGTGCGCGAGTTCCGCGAAGGCAACGACTATACGCCAATTGTGTTGATGGGCTACTACAACCCGATTTATCACTATGGTGTCGATGAGTTTGTCCGCGATGCCAAGCAGGCTGGTGTCGATGGCATGATCGTGGTGGATACGCCAGCTGAGCATAACGAGGAATTGTGTGAACCCGCCCAGGCTGGTGGTATCGACTTTATCCGCCTGACCACGCCAACCACTGATGACCAGCGCCTGCCGACCGTGCTCAAGGATAGTTCCGGCTTTATCTACTATGTGTCGGTGGCCGGCGTGACCGGTGGCGCTACCGCAAGCCTGGATCAGGTTAGCGAAGCGGTTGCCCGTCTGCGTCGCCACAGCGAGCTGCCGGTGTGCATCGGCTTTGGTATCCGTACTGCCGAGCATGCCGCCAATGTTGCCCGTCTGGCCGATGGCGTGGTGGTGGGTTCCGCACTGGTAGACAAGATCAACGCCGCCGAAACGCCGGATCAAGCAATCCATGATGTGCTGGCGCAGTGTCGGGAGATTAGTGCGGGAGTGAGAGGGGCGCGGGAGTAAAGCGCCGCTCATTTAGTGGCTGATGGTTGCATGGGTATGTTTTCTTAACATGACAGGCACGTCATGTTATAGAAATTAAGTTTTCTTAACATGACGCTGTGTCTCATGTGCTAAAATTTTCATAAAGCAAACATGAGAAAGCATCTATGCGATATCAGCCGACCTACCTCATTCCCGATTTGCCACCAGCAGGTATCAGTTTTCAGACTACTGAGGTGCTGAGTGCGCTGATTGATGCTCATCGTTATTTGGCGGAACTGAAAGGCTGTGCGGACAGCATCCCCAATCAGGCCATTCTGATAAATACGCTGGTGCTTCAGGAGGCCAAGGCCAGTTCCGAGGTGGAGAGTTACGTTACCACCCAGGATGAGCTGTTCCAGGCTGATTTGCATATAGCGGAATGGATATCGCCAGCAGCCAAAGAAGTGGCGCGTTACCGTGAAGCGGTGATGCATGGCTTCAAACGGATGCGTGACCAGCAGGGTATTCTGAGCAATGCCACGCTGATTGAGCTGTTTCAACTGCTTAAAGGCAGCCATGAAGGTTTCAGGCAGCACGGCGGTACAGTGCTGAAGAATGAAAAAACCGGTAACGTGGTTTTTGTGCCGCCTCAAGATGGTGCTCAGGTGCAGCAGTATATGCGCAAGCTTGAGCTGTTTATCAATGATGATGAGGTGAGCCAGCTTGATTCCATCATCAAGATGGCGATTATTCATCACCAGTTTGAGAGCATCCATCCCTTCAATGACGGTAATGGCCGTATTGGGCGGATTCTGTGTGTGCTGTATCTGGTGCATGAGGGTTTGCTGAATGCGCCGATTCTTTATTTATCCCGCTATATCAACCAGCATAAATCGGATTATTACCGCTTGTTACAGGCTGTACGGGACACGGCTGATGACAGGCCGGCGAATACGCAAGCCTGGCATGACTGGGTGATTTATATGCTCAAAGGCGTTGCACAAACCGCCAGACAAACGGTTGTAACGGTCAATGCGGTACGCTCGTTGATGGCGAATGCCAAGCAGCAGATGCGCACCAAGGCCCCAAAAATTTACTCACAAGACTTGTTGAATAACCTGTTCCGTCATCCCTATACCCGAATTGAGTTTGTACAAAGGGATCTGCAGATAACCCGTCAGACTGCATCCAGATATTTGCGTGAACTGGTAGCTGCTGGCTTGTTGTCTGAGCATAGCCAAGGCAAGCATTTGTACTTTATCAATGAGTCGCTAGTGCAATTATTGGTACAGGGCGAGCAGGAAGACTGATTAGGTTTATAGGTGACATCCGGCATCTGCCCAGTCATTTGGTTTGAGTCAATCAATGTGCCTCCTGATTTTAGCGACTCAGCAAAAACACAGATGTAGCTAGCAGGTTGCGCCTGTGTTTTGTGATTTGATGTAAAGTGCATTATGCAAAATAAGATTTATTGAGGCGGACGGTCTATGCAGAAAGCTGAGCTGGATAAGCTGGAGCAACAAGCCAAAGATGCTTTGGAAGGTGACGAGCTACAGGAGGTTCTCAGTGATATTGCCAAACTGAGAGCGATGCCCAGCCTTGAGGAATACATGGCGAAGTTCACTGTGGAAATAAAGCGCCCGCCCGTTTTCACAGTCCGTAGCTGGCGGGACGCTGTGCGGTTGCTTGCCTCTGCCATAGTTACATTGCCGCTGGCTGCCATGCTGGTTTTTTTGTTTATTTCGGCGGGTGGCTGGTTATTTGGTGGTCTGGCGTGGAGTGAGGTCGGGCGAGATATCAGCATTGCTTTGGCTGGTAGTCTGCTGTTCGCATGGTTGCTGTATTGGTTGATGCGGTGTAAGCAGATATGAAACGTGCTGGCTTGCATATAGCGCGCCAAGCGGCCAAAGAGGTAGTGCGTTACCGCGAGGATGTAATCACTCAATAAAACACAGGCGCAGCCGTAAGGTTGCGCCTTTTTTGTGCCTTGATGTAAAGTATATTTGTCAAAAATGAGTTTTTAACCATAAAAGTAAAGTATTTTAGTCATGGATTATTACGAACTTGGCCAAGAGCTGCGGCGTTTACGTCAGGAACAGGGCGTTACTCAGCAGTTGATGGCTGAACATTTGCACATCTCCCGTGCCACGTTGAACGCCTTTGAAACCGGTCGGGCGGGCGATGTCGGCTTGAAGAAAGTGCTCGCCATGTTCAATTATCTTGGCAAGGAAATCAGCCTGCGTGATAAATCACCCTTCCCTACTTTCGAGGAGCTACGCGATGCCCTCTAGTGTGCAGGTTCTGGTTGATGGTCGCGAAAGTGCCTGCTTGTTTCGTGAAGCGGACAACATGGTGTTGCGTTATACCAATGCTGCCCGACAGCAGGATTTTGTTTCGCTGACCATGCCGGTGCGGCGGCAGGATTATGTGCACCAGCGCTTGCATCCAGTATTCGAAATGCACCTGCCTGAAGGCTATTTGCTGTCGGTGATTCGTCGCTATAGTGCCAAGCTGATCGGCAACGATGATCTGGCGTTGTTGCAGTTGCTGGCTCCGGCCATGCGGGGGCGTTTGCATTATCAAAGTGTGCAGAATAGTGAGCAACCATTACAACTGGAGGACCTGTTGTCGCCGTCCGCCGGCTTGTTTGATGAGCTGGTCGAGCGTTTTGCTTTGCAATCTCCGGTTAGTGGCGTGCAGCCCAAGGTTTTGGCGCGTTTGCAGGACAAGGCGACCCTGCACATGGATGATTATATTGTCAAAGCCTGGGGGCCAGAGTTTCCGCAACTGGCGTTAAACGAGTTCTGGTGCATGGAGGTGTTTCGTATCGCCGGTGTGCCTGTACCGGAGTTTCATCTGTCTGCCGATGCCAGCCTGTTCATTATGAAACGTTTTGATTATCAGGCCGACGGGCGGTATTTGGGCTTTGAGGATATGTGTGTATTGCAGGCGCGCTCACGGGATGACAAATATGAGGGCAGCTACGAGCAGGTGATTAAAACCATAAAAAGCTTTGTTTCTCCACAGCATTTACAGCAATCTCTGCAGCACTTTTTCAAGATGATGGTGCTCAACCAGCGGCTGCAAAATGGTGATGCCCACCTGAAAAACTTTGGTTTGCTGTACCGGGATGTGAACGATATCTGGCTGGCTCCTGCTTACGATGTCGTGAGTACGACGGCCTATATCCGTAACGATATGTCGGCACTTACCTTATTGGGCAGCCGCAAGTGGTGGGGGCGTGAGCACTTGATTAAATTTGGTATGCAGCATTGCATGCTGTCTGCCGCACAGGCGCAAGATCTGTATCAGCAATGCGAACGGGCTTTAGCGCAAGTGGCTGACAGGCTTGCCAGCCAGTTGGATAGTATCGACGAGCCGCAGCAACGGGACGTTCTGCAACACCTGTTGCGACTGATGGAGGGCTGATCAGGCTTACAGATAGCTGCCAGCCCGCCGATACAGCCAGTCAGTACCCGCCACCATGGAGCAAGGACTACCATGCAAATTAGCCCCAATTTATCCCTGCTTGAATCTGTTACCAAACGGCCGTTATCTGGTCAGCTTGGCGACGAGGACAAGTCGCGGCTGGGCAGGCAACTGTACGATAGCCAGCAGAAGCGTTTGCAGGATATGCAGGTCAGTCTGGCCAAGCTGCAAGAAACTAAAAAAAATACCTCGCCCAAAAAAGCTGCCAGTCAGAAGGCGGCCATGCTCAAGCAGCGACTGGAAACGCTGAAATCCGTAATGCAAAAAATGCCGCCGGGCGATTACAAAATTCTGGCGCAGGAAATCAAGCAAATAGCCAAGGAACTGGCTGCGTTGAGCAAACAGCTTGGCAAGTCGTCCACTGCCGGCAACCTGCCTATGACCATGCAGGGCGCACAAAATCAGGTTGCCGCCGGTATTGAAGCTGTCCCAGATGCTGAAATAGCTCCCGACGTGACGGTTGATGTTGCGATGCCTGTCGAGATTTCAGCTGAGGTAATTGACGAGCCACCGGTTGATGCAACGCCCCCTGCTAGCGCTGAAACTGTAGCAGCAACAGAAGTTGCCGAGGTGGAACAACTGGTGCAGCAAGCAGAGGCTACCGATAAAACCCATACGAATAAGCCGCAGTTATTTACCAACAGCGCCGAAGATGACGAGGACGACAAGCAGCTACGCAGCGTGCTGGCAGAGAGTAAAAAACTGCTCAAGGAAGTGCTGAACCTGCTCAAAGCCAAGCACCAGAACAACGACAAGGAATCGCGAAAAATTATTGCCTCAATCGAACGCGACCTTGCGACCCTGGATAGGGCCCTTGACGTTAGTGGGCTAGATTTGTCGGATGTGGTGTCTGTTGTTGAAGGCAATGTGGGCGGGTTTGTTGATACTACTGCCTAGTTTTCGTCTTGGCTTATCCGCCGGATAAGCAGTCGCTTGTGGATCGCAAACACAGCCGTGAGCTGAAATGTTCCACGTGGAACATTTTCAATATGTGCTATTGTTATCTGTATCTTGATATTCGATTGGTCGGAACCTGCCTATGCTCAAGCCTGTTATTCAGCAAGAAACCACCGGTTGCGGTATTGCCGCAGTCGCTACCCTTTTGGGTAAAACCTACCCCGAAATGAAGGCGGTCGCCAATGCCATGGGTATTTATGCCGAAGACGAGTCGTTGTGGTCGGATACTGGGTATGTGCGTCGCTTACTGACAGCAGCGGGTGTGCAGGTTGCGGCGGAAGAAACGCCTTTCGAGACCTGGGATGATTTGCCCGATCTCGCGCTGTTGCCGATCAAGCATCATCAGGACAATGGTCGCGCGTTCTGGCACTGGACGGTGTTTCAGCGCGTTGACGGGGAAGGCTTTGTGCTGGATTCAGCCAGCTATTTACCGTGCAACATCCGGCAAGATTTTGCCGGAATGCAGCCGAAGTGGTTTATTCGTGTGAATGGCCAGCAGGCGTGATGGCTAGCGCCGGTTAGTCTTGCAATGCCTTGAGGGCCGCCGCCCGGGCATGAATGGCGGTCGTGTCAAATAACGGCACGCTTGAGTCTGTCTGGCTTACCAGCAGGGATATTTCCGTACAGCCAAGGATGATGGCCTGAGCCCCCTGTCTGATCAACTTGCCCATAATGTCTCTATAGGCGCTGCGCGAGCTTTCATGGATTTTGCCCAGGCATAGCTCTTCAAAAATAATGCGATGGATAACGTCCTGATCAGGCGCATCGGGCACGCACACGTCCAGGCCATGCTGTTGCCTGAGTCGTTCCCGATAAAAAGGCTGCTGCATGGTAAACCCTGTGCCGATAAGCCCGACCATGCTGTGTCCAGCTTGCCGGATTGCGACCGCTGTTGCGTCGGCTATATGCAGGAGTGGAATGCCGACAGCAGCCTCAATGGCGGGCGCAACTTTATGCATGGTGTTGGTGCAAAGCACCAGAAAATCCGCACCGGCACTCTCAAGCGAATGGGCGGTATGGGCAAGCAAGGCACCTGCTGTTTCCCAGTCGCCGGCACGTTGCAGTTGTTCGATTTCGTGAAAATCCACGCTATACAGAATGATTCTGGCCGAGTGCAGGCCGCCCAGCTGCTGCTTGATGGTTTCATTGATGTGGCGGTAATAAGGAATGGTTGATTCCCAGCTCATACCGCCGATCAGGCCGATGGTTTTCATGGGGTGCTCCGGGTGATAAGTACGGATGTTATTTGAGCTGTGTAGCGCTGAAAAGTTGCGGTGTCTGATGTTCCACGTGGAACATTGACTGCCATGCTCTACAGTAAAAATCCGAGCGGTAGCGCAGTAAGCTGTTCGTCAAAGTGCACGGTTTGCTGGCCTGTATAGAAAACAAAACCGCGCGTGAACTGGTCGGGGGTTGTGTCACGCAGGTGACGCAAACCGTTAAAGTCTTTGCTGGACAGCGTTGCAGCTGCCTTTACCTCAATGCCCACCAGTTGCTTGCGGCGGTTTTCAAGCACAAAATCGACTTCTACGCCGGTACTGGTGCGGTAATGCATTAGTTGCGTGCGTTGTCGGGCCCAGGTCTGATGTTTGGCCAGCTCGGCATGAACAAAGCTTTCGACCAGGTCTCCAGGCAAGCCCTGCCCTGCTGCAATTGAATCCAGGCTCCAGCCTTGCAGGTGAGCGCACATACCGTAGTCAGATAAAAAAATCTTGGGTGACTTTTGCAGGCGTTTGCCAAGGTTGGATGCCCAGGCAGGTACCTGGCGAATGAGAAAAAGGGTTTCCAGTAAGGCCAGATAACGTTTCAGGGTGCTTTGGGCAATTCCGCTGCTGCGTGATAGTTCGGCCATATTGAGCAGGCTTGCACTACGGGTGGCGAGTAATTGCATAAGGTTGGGCAGTTCGCTCAGGCCATCAATGTTGGCCAGGTCACGTACGTCCTGTTGCAAAATGGTCGCCAGGTAGCTGTCGAACCAGGCTTCACGCCTGCGTTCGCTGAGGCGGGTTTGCACTTCGGGGTAGCCGCCCTTGAGGAGACACTGAATAAAGGCGTGCCGGTCAAAGGCATAGGTGTCGGCAAAATCAGCATTAAAGAGCTGTTCAATCACATCGGCAGGGTGGCGACTGATTTCTCCCTGGGCAAGCGGCCATAATTCGATTATTTCCATACGTCCGGCCAGAGAGTCGGCCATTTGTGGCAGCAACAGCACGTTGGCCGATCCGGTAAGCAAGAAACGACCTGGCTCCCGATTTTTATCCACTTCGGCCTTGATGGCCAGAAATATTTCCGGGGCACGTTGCGCTTCGTCGAGACAAAGGCTTCCTGTCTGGTTGGCTATAAAACCAAAAGGATCAGCCTGTGCAGCAGCCAGTACAGTAGGATCGTCCAGCGTTAGATAGCGACGTTCAGGTTGAAGCATCTGTGCCAGTGTGCTTTTACCGGTTTGGCGAACTCCATTAATGAGCACGACAGGGGAGTCCGTAAGGGCTTCTTGAGCAAACTTCTGTATAAAACGTGGCAACATGGCAAATAACCCTCCGAATAATGGAGGTTATTACATCAGATTTTTGCAAGCCATCCTGTCATGCCGGTGCTTGGTGTAGGGATATTGCTCCTTAAACGGAGGGTGCCCAGTCAAGTCGGGTGCAGCAAAATGTACCTGCCCCTTTTGTTGAGGTTATCCAGAGTGTTTAGTCTGGTTAACACTTTAGCTCAAAAAATGCTTAGTAGAGTTAACGCTCAGGCCCCAGTGTTGGTAACGAGGCCATGCTTTGGCGCGCCAAGGCGGCCAGCGCAGGACACGCTATTGCCCGGGCCCAGATGTCAGTCATTACCGGTGCCTATCAGGACGAGTGATGCTCTGCGGTGGGTGTTCCGTGTGGAACCTGTTGGGCGCGCCCCGCCCGCTTGGCGGGCTGCCGGTGCGGGGGGGATTCCCGCCAGCGCGGGCATGACGGGTTGGATAAATGATGGCGGGAGCGGGCACGGCAAGGAGGCTGCAGCCTGTGTGGCGTGCCCGTGCGGTTGATCAGGGCCGTGCGCCAAAGATCTCCAGCAGCTGTTCACCCTGGGCAGCGCCGGGATGCAGTTGCAGCAGGCCGGTTTCATCCTGATAGAGAATGGCCGGTGTGCCGCTGGCACCGACCTGGGTCATCAGCTCCAGGTTGTGGTCCAGCTGGGTTGACTGGGCTTCCTTGATATCCTGTTCTTTGGCGGGTGTTTTGCCGCTTTCGTTGTCGATCAGCGCTTTGGTTTTATCTTTGGCCGCCAGGATGTAGGCGGCTTTTTTACGGCTGCTTTCACCCAGCACGCCGACCGGAATGTGGCGCAGTTCGACCTTGCCGGCTTTTACCCAGGGCTGGGCATCGTTCCAGAAACGTTTGCAGTAGGGGCAGTTGGGGTCGGTAAATACATAGACGACCTTGCCGGCTTTTTTCGAGCCTTCGCTGACCCAGTGGCTGTCTTTTTCCAGTTTGTCCCAGATGATTTTGCTTTGCGGGCGGTTGATCTTTTCGTCGATCACCGCGCTGGTCAGATCTTCACCCTGTGCGTCGAGCAGGCTGCCGATGATGGCGTGTTGCTGGTCGCTGGTCAGGTAGATGGCCAGCGGGCGGCCATGGTAGAGGGCGGCATAGCCGCTAAGGCCGCTGGGTGCGCTGAAGGTGTCGAGGATTTCAACGCCCTTGGCACGCATGGCTTCGATGGGGGCTGGATAGTCGGCGGCCAGAGCACTGGCAGACAGGCCAACGGCAGCGGCCAGCAGGGTAATTCGGGTCAGTTTCATGGGGTGTCCTTGTGGGATGGGGGATGAGTGCGGGTATCCAGCGTGCGCATGGCATGGCGCAGGCTGGCGCTGGACAGTTCGCCCAGGTGGGTGGTTTGCAGGGTGCCTGCGGCATCATAAAACAGTGTGGTAGGCAATGACAGCGAGCCGGCGGACTGGCCAAGGCGGGCACCGCTGTCGAGCAGCAGGTTATCCAGCTGAATGCCTTGTTGTTGCAGAAACTGCATCACGTGCTGTGCGCCTTCGCCCTGATTGACGAACACAAAGGTGTGGTTCGGGTTATCACGCTGGGCGGCCTGCAACACCGGCATTTCCCGGCGGCAGGGCGGGCACCAGCTGGCCCATAGGTTGATGACCAGCGGCTGGCCACGCAGATCGTGCAGGCTGACTGGCTCGCCATCCAGCGTGCGCAGGGCCAGATCGGGTAGTTGCTGGCTGCTGGTCAGCGCCTGCAGTATGGCAAAGCCCAGGCCGCTGACCAGTAGGCCAGAGGCCAGCCCGGCAGCCAGCGGCTGGCGCAAGACGGGCGTGCGCCAGAGATACCAGAGTGCGCCAAGCAGGGCGGCCAGAATGCCGGCCAGTGGATCAAAGCCGCCATCACGGATGTCCAGCGCTGAGAGCCAGTGATCCGCGCGGTAGAGATCCGCGTAGTCGATAACAAAGGCCAGCCGTGCTGTCAGTACGCCCAGCAACACCAGGCTTAACAGGGCCGACTCGGGATTGGTTCCGCGTTTGCGGCCCAGCCACCAGCCGGTTAGCCAGGCGATGATCAGGCCGGCATACAGGATGGCCAGTTGGGTGGGAATGGCCAGCGGGCCCAGCTTGAGGCTCAGCACTTAGTTGGCCCTGGCCCGCTGCAGGGCGTCGAGAAACTGCTCGGCATTGACTTCGCCGGTAATGCGGGCGCTGCGCACCTCTTCACCCTGCGGGTTGATAAAGACGATGGTGGGCGGTCCGATAATGCCGTATTCCTTGAGTAGCGCCTGCTGGGCGGGCGTGTTGTCGGTGACATCCGGTTGCAGAAAGCGCATATCGGCCAGGGCGGCTTGTACTCCAGGCTGGCCGAAGACGGTTTTCTCCATCACTTTGCAGGACACGCACCAGTCGGCGTAGAAATCCAGCATCACCCATTTGCCATTGTCTTGTGCTTCGGCCATGGCCTGTTTGAGCAGGGCCGGATCGGCGATACGGTTGCCCTGTACGCTGCTGGACATGACTGCTCCGCCCTGCCCCAGATGGCGCAGGGGTTGTAATGGATCGCTGCCGCCGCTGGCGGCACCCAGCAGCATGATGGCGCTCCAGATGGCCAGCAGCACTGCAACAAAGCGGGTGAAAATTTTCCAGCTTTTGGGTTTGAGGCTGCCCAGATGAACGGCCACGGCCAGCAGCAGGGCCGCCCACAGCGCCAGGGTCAGGCTATCGGGCAGCAAGGCGCGCACCACAAAGATGGCAGCGGCCAGCAGCGCGTAGCCAAAGATGCGGTTGATGCTTTCCATCCACTGGCCGGGTTTGGGCAGCCAGCGCATGCCGAAACTCATGGCCAGCAGCAGTGGCAGGCCGCTGCCGATGCCCAGGGCAAACAGCGCCAGACCGCCCTTGACCGCATCGCCGGACTGGCCGATATACAGCAGCGCACCGGCCAGCGGGGCGGTCATGCAGGGGCCGACCAGCAAGGCCGACAGTACGCCAAGGGCGGCGGCCCCCAGCAGGCTGCCGCCCTTGAGTTGCTGGTCGGTGCGTTGCAGCCGGTCACGGATAAAGGCCGGCAGTTGCAGGCTGTACAGGCCGAACTGGGCCATGGCCAGCAGTACAAACAGGCCGGCAAAGGGCAGTAGCAGCCAGGGGTTTTGCAGGCTGGCCGACAGGTTGGCGCCCATGTGCGCTGCCACCACGCCCAGCGCCGCATAGACCAGCGACATGGCCAGTACAAAAACGCCACCCAGCCGGGCACCCTGCCAGCCGCCGGGTTTGCTGCCGGCAATTACGCTGCTGAGAATGGGCAACATGGGCAGCATGCAGGGGGTGAAGGCCAGCAGCAGGCCCATCAGGAAGAAAGCACCCAGATTGACCAGTAAACCGGCCTGTTCCAGTCGCAGGGCGATGCCCTGATCGGCGGCTATTTCAGCCGGCGCGTCAGCGCTGGCGGTGTTGCCGGCGGCCAGTAGCGTGGTTTGTGGCGGGTAGCACAGGCCGGCGTCGGCGCAGCCCTGCCAGGTCACGGCGTAGGGGCCGGGTATGTGCAGATCGAGGGGGACTTGCAGGCTGTAGCGGTAGGTCTGGGTCAGGCCGAAGTAGTCGTCTTCGATCTCTTCGCCGGGCGGAATCTCCAGCTCAATTGGCCGGCCCTGTCCGTCTTCGGCGCGGATGCTGTGCCGGTACAGGTAGTGATCTTTATGAATATTCCAGTAGAGTTCGCCGCTGTTGGCGTCATGTTGCAGCAGCTTTAGCTGAAAGGCTTGTTCTACCGGTAGAAAATCCTGCTGTGGACTGTTGCCAAAAAAGGCATGGGCCGACAGGCTGAAGCCGAGCAACAGCAGGCTGGTCAAATAGCGCATGATGGGGTCCGTTTCCTTGCTAACAGGAGGCAAAGGGTGCATTTTCCTGTATTCGGGGGCAATGTAGAAGCCTGTCAGCGGGGGATTAACAGGGTATTAATCTGGTGCTGGCAGGCTGGGCACATTTCTGGAGTCGAGTTTTTTCATGCACATTCTTTTACTGGAAGACGATCCGCACATTGCCGAGGGGCTGTGTGCCGGACTGGCGTTGTCGCAATTTACCGTGGACCATGTTGACCGTGCGGCGGCTGCCAGCCATGCGCTGTCGGTGGGCCATTTTGATGCGGTGATTCTGGATCTGGGCCTGCCGGACCAGGACGGCATTGACTGGCTGCGCCAGTTACGGGCGGACGGCAATGATTTGCCGGTGCTGATCCTCAGCGCGCGGGACTCGGTCAGCCAGCGGGTAGACGGCTTGCAGGCGGGGGCGGATGACTATTTGCTCAAGCCGTTTGACCTGCGCGAGCTGACCGCGCGCTTGCAGTCCTTGTTGCGGCGCACCAGTGGTCGTGCCACTCACCTGATCGAGCATGAAGGGCTGGTAGTGGACCCCGACCTGCTGACAGTGACGCTGCATGGTGCGCCGGTGAATCTGGCACGCCGCGAAATGATGTTGCTGCTGGCATTTTTGAACAACCCCAAGCGCATTCTCAGTGCCGAACAGCTGCAGGATTCGCTGTACGGGCTGGGCGACGGCGTGGAAAGCAACGCCATCAACGTGCATATCTATAACCTGAGGCGCAAGCTGGGCAGCGGCATCATCGAGACCGTGCGCGGGCTGGGTTTCCGGCTGGGCAAACCCCATGAGCCTGCGTAAGCGCCTGCTGCTGATTCTGGGCGGCACCTTTGCCCTGCTCTGGTCGATTGCCGCGCTCTGGCTGCTGGGCGATTTGCGTCACGAGCTGGAGCGGGTGCTGGACCAGCGGCTGGAATCGTCGGCGCACATGGTGGCGGGCTTGCTGGAGCAGATTCCGCAGCCGGCGACCAATCCTTATATGAGTCCCTTTACCCATCCGCTGCTGGGCGGCCTCAAACCGGGGCTGGTGTGTCAGGTGCGTACCCTGCGCGGTGAAGTGCTGGTGCGTACGCCCAGCATGCAGTTTGAACAGAGCGACGAGGAGCTGCTGGGCTTTTCGCGTTCGGTGGTGGACGGGCAGGACTGGCGCACCTATACGGTGCAGCGGCACCAGTTGCTGATCACCATTGGCGACCGGCTGGACGAGCGCGAGCACCTGCAGCGGGTGATCCTGCTGGCGGCAGGCCTGCCGGTACTGCTGGCGCTGCTGGGCAGCCTGTTGCTGATCTGGTTTGGTACCGGGCGCGGGCTTAGCCCGCTGGACCGTTTGCGCCTGCAGCTTGCACGGCGGGCGGCGGATGACCTGTCGCCGGTAGCGCTGGGCAGCGTGCCCGTCGAGCTCAAGCCGCTGGTGGTCACGCTGAACCAGCTGTTTGCCCGGCTGGATGCGCTGCTGGAACGCGAGCGCCGCTTTAACGATGATGCTGCCCATGAGCTGCGCACGCCGCTGACTGCCATCAAGACCCACCTGCAGGTGGCGGCCATGGCCGGCCAGGAGCAGGCGAGTACCAGCTTGCAGCGTGCTGGTGTGGCGGTGGAGCGGATGCAGGCCACGCTGGAGCAGTTGCTGTTGCTGGCACGTTTGGATAGTGGCGAGGAGAACCCGCAGGGCGAGCCGGTGGATGTGCTGGATGCGGTACGACAGGTGATGGAGCATCTGTTTGCCCACTCCGGTTTTGAGCGGATTGAGGTGGACAACCGTTTGCAGGTGCCGTACCGGATTGCCATACCGGACCGGTTGCTGGCCATTGCCATCCGCAACTTGCTGGAAAATGCGCTCAAGTACGCGCCGGACGGGCCTGTTGTGCTGCGTTTGTCGGCGGATAATACGGGGCTGCACATTGCTGTTGTTGATCAGGGCGCGGGGCTGGATGCGGAGCAGTTTGCTGCCGCACAAAAGCGCTTCTGGCGGGCGCGGGCCAGTGCCGATGGTAGCGGACTGGGCTTGTCGATTGTGTCGGCTATTTGTCAGCGTTATCAGGGGGAGCTGGGGTGTTCGCGTGGCGATGAGGGGTTTGTGGTGTGGGTCAGGTTTTTGGTGTGATTTTTTGGTTTCGGTGTTGCAGGCAGGGTGAGGCGCTTCGCCAGGCTACGCCCCCGCGCCGAAGCAAGCTTCGTCACAAGGGCTGATGCCTGGCTGCGGCCTTACCCTGCCTGCGGATACACCGTGCCGGTGGAGAGGGGGTGGCCCGGC
>CAZVDA010000017.1:0-17910 GCA_964625365.1 uncultured Thiopseudomonas sp.
CTCGTCAATCACCATCAGCGCATCGTCGGGCAGATAGTCATATAGGGTGGGCGGCGGCGCACCTTCGGGACGACCCGACAGGTAGCGCGAGGAGTTTTCAATCCCGCTGCAATAGCCCAGCTCCAGAATCACTTCCAAATCAAAGCGGGTGCGCTGCTCCAGCCGTTGCGCTTCAACCAGGCGGTTTTCGTCATGCAGAACCTTGAGCCGTTCATCCAGTTCAACCTTGATTTTCTCCACTGCCTCCAGCAGCACTTCCCGTGGGGTGACATAGTGACTTTTCGGGTAAAAGGTAAAGCGCGGCAAGCGCCCCAGCACCTCGCCAGTCAAAGGATCAAAAGCACTGATATTTTCCACTTCGTCGTCAAACAGCTCGATACGGATAGCTTCAAACTCGGATTCCGCCGGATAAATATCAATCACATCACCGCGCACGCGGAAGGTGGCGCGGGCAAAGTCCAGATCGTTGCGGGTGTATTGCAGCTCGGCCAGCCGTTGCAGGATTTCGCGTTGGTTGATGCGGTCGCCCCGGTCCAGGTGCAGCACCATTTTCAGGTAGCTTTCCGGGCTACCCAGACCATAAATCGCCGACACCGTGGCAACAATAATTACATCACGCCGCTCCAGCAGCGCCTTGGTCGCCGACAGGCGCATCTGCTCGATGTGGTCGTTAATCGAGGCATCCTTTTCGATAAAGGTATCCGAGGCCGGCACATAGGCTTCCGGCTGGTAGTAGTCGTAGTAGGAAACGAAATACTCGACGGCGTTATTGGGGAAAAACGCCTTGAACTCGCCATACAGCTGCGCCGCCAGCGTCTTGTTTGGTGCGAGCACTATGGTCGGGCGCTGCACCCGCTGGATGACGTTGGCAATGCTGAAGGTTTTGCCCGAGCCGGTCACGCCCAACAGGGTTTGATAGGCCAGCCCGGAGTCTAGCCCCAGCACCAGCTGCTCAATGGCTTTGGGCTGATCGCCAGCGGGAGTATAAGAGGTAACCAGTTGAAAATCTTGCATGGGATAGTTTTGCTGCCAAATCCGGGTCAAAAACAAGGCGCGTGCCGGGCACCTGCAACCTGCGGCTGCAAGGCTATCACAGATGGCAAATCCTGTTGGCAGTGACCGGCGGCATTGTTAAAATCGCCTGCTTTTTTCCGGTGCCAGGCACCATTACTCCAGAGGTTTTTCATGTCCGCCACCGCTCCCAAAGTTGGCTTTGTTTCCCTCGGCTGCCCCAAGGCGACCGTAGACTCCGAACGCATCCTGACCCAGCTGCGCCAGGAGGGCTACCAGATCGTGCCCACCTACGAGGATGCCGATGTGGTGGTGGTCAATACCTGCGGTTTTATCGACAGCGCCAAGGCCGAATCGCTGGACGCCATTGGCGAAGCCCTGGCGGAAAACGGCAAGGTGGTAGTGACCGGCTGCATGGGCGTGGCCGAAGATGCCATCCGCTCGGTGCACCCCAGCGTGCATGCGGTCACCGGCCCGCAGCAATACGAACAGGTGGTACAGGCGGTGCACGAGGTGATTCCGCCGGCAATTGACCATGATCCCTTTGTCGATCTGGTACCGCCGCAGGGCATCAAGCTGACGCCCCGCCACTATGCCTATCTGAAAATTTCCGAAGGCTGCAACCACAGTTGCAGTTTCTGCATCATTCCATCCATGCGCGGCAAGCTGGTCAGCCGCCCGGTCGGCGACGTACTGGACGAGGCCAAACGCCTGGTGGAAGCCGGCGTGCAGGAGATTCTGGTCATCAGCCAGGACACCAGCGCCTACGGCGTGGACCTCAAATACAAAATGGACTTCTGGAACGGCCAGCCGGTAAAAACCCGCATGCTGGAGCTGTGCGAGGCGCTGTCAGCCATGGGCGTGTGGGTGCGCCTGCACTACGTCTACCCCTACCCCAATGTGGATGATGTCATTCCGCTGATGGCGCAGGGCAAGCTGTTGCCCTATCTGGACATTCCCTTCCAGCATGCCAGCCCGCGCGTACTGAAAAACATGAAGCGCCCCGCCTTTGAGGACAAAACCCTGGAGCGCATCAAAAAATGGCGTGCAGCCTGCCCCGGCCTGACCATCCGCTCCACCTTTATTGTTGGCTTCCCCGGTGAAACCGAAGAAGACTTCCAGTATCTGCTCGACTGGCTAAGCGAGGCCCAGCTGGACCGGGTTGGCTGCTTCCAGTATTCCGCCGTGGACGGCGCGCCGGCTAACGAGCTGGGCCTGGAGCCGGTGCCGGACGACATCATGCAGGAGCGCTGGGAACGCTTCATGGCGCATCAGCAAGCCATCAGCGCCGCACGCCTGCAGGAAAAAATCGGCCAGGAAATCGAGGTACTGGTGGATGAGGTCGACGAGGACGGTGCAATTGCCCGCTCCTGGGCCGATGCGCCGGAAATCGACGGTCTGGTGTATGTGGACAGCAGCAGCGTCAAGCCCGGCGACAAGATCCGCGTGCGGGTGACCGCCGCCGACGAGTACGACCTCTGGGCAGAAATAGCTTAACGGCATACAAAGGGGCTGCTTGCTGGCATACTGGGCACCTTCCAATATCCAGCAGGTAAGCCCCCATGAACAATTTGAGCATCCGTGCCCGCGTGTTGATCCTGGCCCTGTTGCCGGTCATCACGCTGACCGCCTTTCTGACCTATTACAACTTCGAGCAGGCACGCAAAATCGGCAACGAAGCCGTGCTCAACTTTTCAACCGACATGGAAGCCAGCAAACGCCAGGAGCTGAAAAACTACGTCGAACTGGCCCGCACCTCCATCGCTCACCTGCACGATCACCCGGATGCAGCTACCAATCCGGCCATCAAGGCCGAGGCCTGGAAAATCCTCAGTCAGCTGCGCTTTGACGATTCCGGCAGTATTGGCTACTTCTTCGCTTACGACAGCCAGGGCGTCAACGTGATGCATGGCGTCAACCCGGCGCTGGTCGGCAAGAACCTGTTCGACTTCAAGGACCCCAACGGAGTGCTGATGATTCAGCAGTTGATTACCGCTGCCCAGAAGGGTGGCGACTTCACGCCTTACAGCTGGGAAAACACGTAAACCAAAGGCATCGAACCCAAACTGGGCTACTCCATCATGCTGCCCAAGTGGAACGTAATGCTGGGCACCGGCTTCTGGATCAGCGGCCTGGAGCAGCAGGTAGCGCAGATGGAAAGCAGCGTGGCCGGCAGTATCCGCTCCACCCTGGTTGCCTCGCTGATTACCGCAGCACTGGCACTGGGCGTAATTGTGGCCATGGCCCTGCTGGTGGTGCGTACCATCAGCACGCCGCTGGCGTCCACCGTACTGGCCATGCGTGATGTAGCCCAGGGTGACGGTGACCTGACCCGCCGGCTGAAAGTCTCCGGGCGCGACGAAATCGGCGCGCTGGCCGGTGCCTTCAACAGCTTTGCCGACCAGGTGCAGGGGCTGGTACGCAACATCAACAGCACCTCGGCCACCCTCAATGACTCGTCCATCGAACTGGCCCAGATCATGGCCCAGGCCGAGCGCGGCGTAGAACAGCAAAAAAACGAAAGTGACCAGGTGGCCACCGCCATGGACGAAATGACTGCTACCGCCCAGGAAGTCGCCAGCAGCGCCAGCGAAGCCTCGCAGGCCGCACACAACGCGGCCAGCCAGGTCAATGATGCCCAGTCACTGGTCGCCCAGACCCAGGCGGTGATTGCCGGCCTGTCCGAACAGGTTACCGAGGGCGTACACATCATCGAAACGCTGGGCGAGGATGCCCAGCGCATCGACAGCGTACTGGAAGTTATCCGCAACATTGCCGAGCAAACCAACCTGCTGGCCCTCAACGCGGCCATCGAGGCAGCGCGCGCCGGCGAGTCGGGCCGTGGTTTTGCCGTGGTGGCCGACGAGGTGCGCACGCTGGCCAGCCGCACCCAGTCCAGCATCCAGGAAATCCAGCAAACCATCGAAGCCCTGCAGCATGATGCCGGCAAGGCGGTCAATACCATCACCGCCATCAGCCAGCGCAGCGAAGAGACCGTCAGTCAAACCCACGCCGTTAGCCAGGCACTGGAAAGCATCACCGCAGCGGTCAACATCATCAACGACATGAACCTGCAGATTGCCAGCGCCGCCGAAGAACAAACCGCGGTATCCGGCCACATCAACCAGAACATCCACCAGATTGTCGCCATCAACCAGCAAACCAGCGATGGCACCCGTCAGGCCGGACAGGCAGCCACCCGCCTCAGCCAGCTGGCTGC
Organism: uncultured Thiopseudomonas sp.; assembly: GCA_964625365.1. Taxonomy (GTDB): domain Bacteria; phylum Pseudomonadota; class Gammaproteobacteria; order Pseudomonadales; family Pseudomonadaceae; genus Thiopseudomonas. The sequence goes on from CAZVDA010000017.1 coordinate 4,232, forward strand.
GCAACTGGCGCAGGAAGTCAGCCGCTACCGCGTGTAGGCATCCGCCACAAAAAACAGGCCCCGCCTATGCGGGGCCTGTTGCCATCAGCCAGTCACACGCTAACCGATTTCAATCTGCGGCATGGCCACACCGGCATGGGCCGCCACGCCAAGACGCGCCCCCACGGTGCGCGCCAGCTGCTGGTAAATCATCGCGATCTGGCTTTCCGGATCGGCCATGGTGGTGGGTTGGCCGCCGTCACACTGCATGCGGATGGCCATGGACAGCGGCATGGAGGCCAACAAGTCCACTTCGTACAGGTCGGCCAGCCGCTCGCCGCCACCTTCACCAAATACATGCTCGATGTGGCCGCAGTTGGAGCACACGTGCATGGCCATGTTTTCCACCACACCCAGCACCGGAATATTGACCTTGCGGAACATCTCGATGCCTTTTTTGGCATCCAGCAGGGCAATGTCCTGCGGGGTGGTGACAATCAACGCGCCCGCTACGGCGGCCTTCTGCGACAGGGTCAGCTGGATATCGCCCGTGCCAGGCGGCATGTCCACCACCAGATAATCCAGCTCGCCCCAGGCGGTCTGGGTCAGCATCTGCTGCAGCGCACCGGCGGCCATGGGGCCGCGCCAGACCATCGGCGTGTCGTCATTGGTCAGGAAGGCCATCGACATCACCTTGACGCCCATGGACTCCACCGGCACAAAGTATTTTTCATCCTGCACGCCCGGACGTGTGCCCGGCTTGATGCCGAACATGATGCCCTGGCTGGGGCCGTAGATATCGGCGTCCAGCACGCCCACTTTGGCGCCCTCGCGGGCCAGCGCCAGTGCCAGGTTGGCGGCGGTGGTGGACTTGCCCACGCCGCCCTTGCCGGAAGCTACGGCAATCACGTTTTTCACCTGTGACAAGGTTTCGGCACCGGCCATGCCGGCCTGCGCCGCCACCGCCCAGTCCACCTGCACACGGGCGGCAGTCACGCCGTCCAGTTGTTCCAGCTTCATCTGCAGCATCTGCGCCCAGCCATTCTTGAACTGGTCGGCGGCATAGCCCAGCTGTAGCTGGACATCCACCTGGCCATTATTGATGGCAATATTGCGGATACAGCCGGCACTGACCGGGTCCTGGTTCAAGTGGGGATCAATCAGTTCGCGCAGGGTATTTTCCACCTGTTCGCGGCTGGCCTGGGTCATGACGGCTACTCCTGTGACGAAAAAATAAAACCGCACCAGTCTAGGCCATCAGGGCGTTTTTTGCCGGACTTTCTAGTTTTTGTAGCCAGCAGCCGGCTGTTATTCGCAGCACACCCGCACAGATGAACCTGCCGCCAGTTTTCTATACAATGGCACGCTTTATTTCATTGTTATCCTGTTGTGAGCACCATGAACCCGAACCGCCAGATTCTTGTTACCAGCGCCCTTCCCTATGCCAACGGCTCCATTCACCTGGGCCATATGCTGGAGTACATCCAGACCGACATCTGGGTACGCTTCCAGAAGATGCGTGGCCACCAGTGCGTTTATGTGTGCGCCGACGATGCCCACGGCTCGGCGATCATGCTGCGCGCCGAACAGGAAGGCATTACCCCCGAACAACTAATCGCCAACGTCCACGCCGAACACAGCAGCGACTTCGCCGATTTTCTGGTCGAGTTCGACAACTACTACAGCACCCACAGCGAAGAAAACCGCGAGCTGTCGGAGCTGATTTATGGTCGCCTGAAAAAAGCTGGTCACATCGCCACCCGCAACGTGACCCAGTATTTCGACCCGGACAAAGGCATGTTTCTGGCCGACCGCTTCATCAAGGGCACCTGCCCCAAGTGCAAGGCCGACGACCAGTACGGCGACAACTGCGAAAAGTGCGGTGCCACCTATCATCCGACCGAGCTGAAAAACCCGCGCTCGGCCATTTCCGGTGCCACGCCGGTGTTGAAAGAGTCCGAACACTTCTTCTTCAAGCTGCCCGACTTTAGCGACATGCTCAAACGCTGGACCCGCAGCGGCACCCTGCAATCCTCCGTAGCCAACAAACTGGCCGAATGGCTGGATGCCGGTTTGCAGGAATGGGACATTTCCCGCGATGCGCCCTACTTTGGTTTTGAAATTCCCGGTGCCGAAGGCAAATACTTCTATGTATGGCTGGATGCGCCCATCGGCTACATGGCCAGCTTCAAAAACCTGTGCGAGCGCCGTGACGATCTGGATTTCGACAGATTCTGGGCCAAAGGCACCGACACTGAGCTGTACCACTTCATCGGCAAGGACATCATCAACTTCCACGCCCTGTTCTGGCCGGCCATGTTGCAGGGCGCAGGTTTCCGCAAACCCACCGCCGTCAACGTACACGGTTACCTGACCGTCAACGGTGCCAAGATGTCCAAATCACGCGGCACCTTTATCAAGGCACGCACCTATCTGGATCACCTGCAACCCGAATACCTGCGCTACTACTACGCCACAAAACTGGGGCGCGGCGTGGAAGATCTGGATCTGAACCTTGACGACTTTATCCACAAGGTCAACTCGGATCTGGTCGGCAAGCTGGTCAACATTGCCAGCCGCTGCGCCGGTTTTGTACACAAAGGCAACGACGGCGTGCTGGCCGAGCGCAACGCCGCTCCCGAGCTATGGGACAGCTTCCTTGCCGCAGAACCAAGCATTGCCGAAGCCTACGAAAACCGTGATTTCGCCCGCGCCATGCGCGAAATCATGCACCTGGCCGACGAAGCCAACGCCTGGATTGCCGACAAAGCGCCCTGGGCGATGAACAAAGTCGAAGGCCAGCAAGACGAAGTACAGGCCATCTGCTCGCTGGGCATCAACCTGTTCAAACAACTGGTGATTTACCTCAAGCCGGTGCTGCCGGTACTGGCCGAAAACGCCCGCCAGTTCCTCAATGTGGACAGCCTAGACTGGAGCGACCTACAAACTCGCCTGGTTAATCATCAGCTCAATCCGTTCCAGCCACTGATGACCCGTATCGACGCCAAACAGGTAGATGCCATGACCGAAGCCGCCAAAGAAGACCTGCAAGAAGCCGAAAGCCAGCAACCCGCAGGCGAACCCACCGAGCTGGATAAAGATCCGATTGGTGCCGAAATCAACTTCGATGCTTTTGCTGCGGTGGATCTGCGCATTGCACTGATTGAAAAAGCCGAATTTGTGGAAGGTGCCGACAAGCTGCTGCGCCTGACGCTGGATCTGGGCGGTATCAAGCGCAATGTGTTCTCCGGCATCAAGAGCGCCTATCCCGATCCCGCCAAGCTGGAAGGCCGCCTGACCGCCTATGTCGCCAACCTTGCACCACGCAAAATGAAGTTTGGCGTATCCGAAGGCATGGTGCTGGCCGCCGGGCCTGGCGGCAAGGATATCTTCCTGCTGAGTCCGGATAGTGGTGCCGTGCCGGGGCAGCGGATTAGTTGATTTTGGCTTCGGTGTGGCAGGCAGGGTGAGGCACCCCGCAAAGTTCAAGTTCCCGCGCCGAAGCAAGCTTCGTCACGAGAACAAGGCTTTGCTACGGCCTCTCCCTGTCATTCTGCGCGTAGCGAAGCGCAGTCGCAGAATCCAGCGCCGACACTCTGGACTCCGCGACCGTTCCCGCATGGCATAACAAAAACACAAGACGATGAAGCCGGCCCGACATGAATCTTTCCGACCTTGAAGCCAGAATCCCCTCATGGGCCAAGTGGCTGGCACTGGGCATGCTACTACTGGTTATCTTGGGTTCGCCATTCAAAAGTCGCGCCGAACGCAAGGAGTGCAAACAGATCTGCCACGCGCAAGGCTTTGCCGGCTTTCGTTTCAAACCCTATTATCGCGAGAAAACCGGCCCCAAGCCGGCCAGTTGCCACTGCCTCAGCGCAGAAGAAACACAAATAAAAAACGCCGTACCTGCCGGCACCCGGGTGTTCTGATGATCCTGTTGCGCGCCACGCTTGCCCTGCTGTTACTGATGCCGCTGCTTGCAGTGCGGGCCGAATCCGGCTACGGCTACCCGCTGCACAACCCCTTCGAGGCTACCATTGCCGGCACGCCCACCGCGCTGATGCCGGTGCTGCCCGCCGACAAGCACATCCGTCAAAAAGACTACAGCCTGAACCTGCGCCCACAGCGGGCTGAGCGTTTGCCCGGCAACTTCTGGCCGGTCAAGCATTTCAAATACCGGCTGGCCCGCCAAACAGGGCCCGCTCCGCTGATTTACCTGATCGCCGGCACCGGGGCACGTTACGACGCGCAAGCCATGGAATATCTGAAAAAACTGTTTTATGGCGCGGGCTTTCATGTGGTGCAGCTGTCTTCGCCGACCAGTTACGACTTTATGGTTGGCGCTTCACGCCATGCCACACCGGGCTTTTCGCCACTGGATGCCGCCGAGCTGTACCAGCTGATGCAGACCATCCGCCAGCGTCATCCCCGTCTGAACATCACCGACGAGCATCTGGCCGGATACAGCCTGGGCGCCCTGCAGGCCGCCTTTATCAGCGAACTGGACAGCCGCGAGCAGAAAATCGGACTGCAGCGCGTACTGATGCTCAACCCGCCGGTCAACCTGCTAACCTCGGTCAGCAATCTGGACCGGATGGCCAACGTAACGCTGGACGAAGTCACCGCCGGCCAGTCGTTCTACCAGTCGCTGTTTGACCGGCTGGCCCACTTCTTTGAGCGCCGGGGCCGTTTTGACGTCAGCGAAGCCATGCTGTTCGAATTCCAGCAGTCTCGCGACCGGCTGGACAACCAGCAACTGGCCATGCTGATTGCCAGCGTGTTCCGTTTTGCCGCTGCCGACATCAGCTACGTGGCCGACCTCATCAACCGCCGCGGACTGATTACTCCGCATGGCACGCGCATTTCCGACGCCAGCAGCCTGACGCCCTATTTCCGCCAGGCGCTAATGTGTGACTTCAACTGCTACCTGCGCGAACAGCTGCTGCCCTTCTGGCAGCAGCACTACCAGCCACACGGCAGCCTGTCGCAACTGGCGCAGGCCACCAGCCTGTATGCCATCGAGCAGCACCTGCGCGACAACCCGCAGATACGGGTGATGCACAACGCCGACGACATTATTCTGGGTGAAGGCGATCTGGACTGGCTGCATCGGGTGCTGGGCCAGCGCCTGCGTGTTTACCCCCATGGCGGCCATCTGGGCAACATGACCTACGCGACCAACGCCGCCGCCATGCTGGAGTTTTTTCATGACTAAACGCCGGCTCTTTCTTTCCACCCTGCTGCTGTTCTGTCTGGCGATCCGTTACGCACAGGCCGCCGATACACCAGACACCCCGCCCGCGTTCAGCAATCCGCTGCAGCAACTGACCTTTAACGACGGGCTGGAGCAATACCAGTTTGAGCGGGCCACCCTTGATGCCCTGCGCATCAGTGATCCGCTGGAGCCGTTAAACCGGCGCATCTATCATTTCAACTACCGGTTCGACCAGTATCTGTTTCTGCCTGCCGTACGCAGTTACCGGCGCGTGACGCCGCGCTTTGTGCGCAGCGGTATCAGCAATGCCTACGCCAACCTGAAAGAAGTACCGACCATCGCCAACAGCCTGTTGCAGCTCAAGGGCCAGCGCGCCATGCATAGTACAGCGCGCCTGTTGTTCAACAGCATTCTGGGCGTGGGCGGCTTGTGGGACCCGGCCAGCAAAATGGGCCTGGCCCGCATCAGCGAGGACTTTGGCCAGACCCTCGGCCATTACGGTGTGCCACCCGGCCCCTACCTGATGCTGCCACTGCTTGGCCCGTCCAGCCTGCGTGATACCGGCGGCATGGCCGCAGACCTGTTGCTGGACCATGACATCAACTGGCTCGGCTACATAGACGCCACCCGCCACCACCCCCAGCTCTATCTGCTCGAAACACTCGACAAGCGCCACACCACCGAAATGAAATACGGCCAGCTCAACTCGCCGTTCGAATACGAAAAAATCCGTTACATCGTCATCAAGGCCCGCGAACTGCAAATACTTGATTAAATTTATTGCTATACTGCGCAACCCGACCGGTGCGTCACCCGCCGCGCATACAAAACGCCTTCGTTTTCAGGCTTTGCGATGAACAGATCCCTGATATATATCCTGCTGACGCTGTTTGCCTGCACTGCCCTGACCCTGATGGCCGAGTACGGCGTCAGGCAGCACCACGGCCAGCAACGCGACAGCGATATGCAGAAAAACATGGCCACCCTGCAGTTGCGCCTGCAAGCCATCATGGATGAACTGGTGGCCGACAACCGCACCCTGGCCGACCGCCTGCAGCAACAGCCTGATGCCATTGAACATGCGGAGGCGGCCGGACTGCTCGACGGTATCAAAAGCGATGCTCCCGTTATCAGCCTGGCCCTGTCCCGCGGTCACAAGATCGTCTATGTTCATCCCTACGCCGGCAACGAGGCCGCACTCGGCGTTGACTACCAGTTCCGCCCCGAATTCATGCGTGCCCTGCGCCGCGCCATCCAGTCCAGGGATACCGTCATCACCAGCAAGGTCACCCTGCTGCAAACCGGCAACCCGGGCCTGATCCTGCGCACCCCGTTTTTTTCCGGCGACCAGCACCTGGGTACAGTGTCCACCACGGTTGATATTGCCATGCTGCTGGACGCTGCACGCCCCGCCACGCCAGCCATCCATTACCAGCTGTTGATTCGTGCCAGCCACCCGCTACGCGGTGCAAGCATGGTGCAGGGTGACAATGACGAGTTCGGCATGCTGCAACCCGGCGTTCTGCTCAATCTACCGGAAGGCACCACCTGGGAATTGCGCGGCCAGCTGGACGAAAACTCGCCGACACAGGCGCTCAGCGCCGACCTGGTCCGGCTGGCCGGCTGTCTGGCCACTACCCTGCTGATTTTGTTCATGCTGAAGCGCAGCGGCGTACTAACCGGCCTGGTACGCCGTGGTCAGGGAACAGCCTTGCGCTTTGCCCTGTTGCTGCTGGCCCTGCTGCCGGTCCTGCTGCTGACACTGGCCGTCGAGGTGGCCTACTACAAGACCGTACAACACAGCACCCGACAGCTGATGAACAGCCAGGCCGAGGCGCTGGCCCGCCAGGCCCGCAGCCGCACCGAAGCTTTCTTCGACATTCCCCGCCAGGCAGCCTTTGCCGCCGAACTGTTCCGCCAGGACATTCTGGACCCGCGCCGGCCCGAAGAAATGCTCGGTTTCTTCGTCTCGCAGCTACGCATCCAGCCCCAGCTAACCTTTCTGTCCATGGCCAATACCGAAGGCGAATACTATGCTGCCAGCCGACCGCCCCGTGGCCAGGACCGCAACATCCGCATGCAGTGGGCCACGCTGGAAACCGGCCGGGAAATGCAGGTGCACTGGGCCAATGACAGTAACCGCCCCAGCAAGGCTTACGTACGCGGCAACCCGGACTTTGATGCACGCACCACCCTATGGTATCAACAGGCACTGGAGCGCCAGAGCCTGCAGTGGTATCCGGTCTACCGCTACAACACCCGCGACAGCAAAAACCAGTACGACGACTTCGGCATTGGCATGTCGGCACCGCTGTACAACTCCAGCGACCAGCTGATTGGCGTCATCACTGCCGATGTTGCACTGTCGCAGCTTGGCGACTTTCTCAGGCAGCAAAGCAGGGACCTGGGCGGCACCCTGTTTCTTGCCGAGCGCAGCGGCCTGTTGCTGGCCACCTCGGATGACGGACCCATTTACCGCCAGGACCAGACAACCACGCAGCGGCTGGCCGCCAGCCAGAGTGACAACCCGCTGATCCGTACCGCTGCCCTGCACATGGATACCGGCAGCCATCCCGCCGGCAGCAACTTCCTGGCCATTGATGGCCAGATGCATCTGCTCGACTGGCACCTGATCGACATTCCCGACGGGCCCGACCTGATTCTGGGAGTTATCGTGCCCTCGGACATTCTGGCCGGCACTGCCCACACCATCTGGCGCGACGCCCTGTACATCGGCTGGCTGGTCCTGCTGTTTACCGGCGTGGTGGTACTGCTCGCCACCAACTGGCTAACCGGCCCGCTCAGCGCCCTCGAACGCTGGGCCAGCCAGCTGCGCAATGGCAACTGGCCCCAGCGCATGCCTGCTCCCGGCCCCATCCAGGAAGTCATTTCACTGGCCGACAGCCTCGAATTCATGGCACAGGAGCTACGCCACCACACCACCAGCCTCGAAGAACTGGTCAACCAGCGTACCGAAGAATTGCGTCTGGCCAACCAGCAACTGGAACAGCTATCACTTACCGACAGCCTGACCGGACTGGCCAACCGGCGCAGCCTGGACGAGCACTCCCTGCGGCTCTGGCAGCAGGCCGTGCGCAAGGGCACGCCGCTGGCGCTGATCATGGTGGATATCGACTGGTTCAAAAAATACAACGACCATTACGGCCATCTGGCCGGTGACGAGGCCCTGGTACGCGTGGCCCGCATCCTGGCGGCCCACGCCCGCCGGCCCGACGATCTGGCCGCCCGCTATGGCGGTGAGGAGTTTGTCCTGCTGCTGCCCGACACCCCGGCCGAAACGGCCGAGCAGCTTGCCCGCATGCTGTGCCGTGCCGTGGCAGACGGACAGATCGAGCATAATCTGTCACCCCACGGCCACATCACCATCAGCGCCGGACTGGCCGTAAGCGATCCTGGCGCCCGGGAGTCCAGCCTGGAAAGCCTGTTTCAACAGGCCGACCTGGCGCTCTATCACGCCAAGAACAACGGGCGCAACCAGCCCGTAATCCGTACAGGAGCCCCCACACCATGATTCATCCCGGTCATGCCAAAGAAGCGCGGGCTGCCCTGCAGGCCAGCACCGGCGGCTTCCTGATTCTGCTGTTGATCCTGTTCTGGCCGGTTGCCGGTTCCGCCCGCGGCATTAATGACTACCTGGCGCTGCACATCCTGCTGGAAACCCTGGCAGTCGTTGTCTCCCTGCTGATTTTTGCCGTCATCTGGAGCAGCCGCAAGGAAAGCCTGCCCTGCAACCTGGTGCTGATTGCAATCACCTTTCTGGGCACCGGCATCCTGGACTTTTCACACATGCTGTCCTACGCAGGCATGCCTGATTTTGTAACCGGGTCCGGCCCCGAAAAAGCCATCAATTTCTGGCTCGCCGCCCGTCTGCTCAGCGCCCTGGGTCTGCTGGCCGTTGCCTTCCACAGCTGGAAAACAACCCTGCGCCTGCGCCGCTCAAGCTACATGCTGCTGGCCATGCTGGGCCTGCTGGCCTTTTTGCACTGGCTATTCCTGCTGCATGCCGACTGGCTGCCGCGTACCTTCGTTGCCGGCAGCGGCCTGACCACCATCAAGATTGCCAGCGAATATCTGATCATCGTTCTGCTGTTGCTGGCCGCCGGCCGCTTTTTTATACACTTGCGCTCCGCGCGCCAGTTCAACGCGGCCGGACTGCTGGGTGCCACCCTGCTGCTGGCGCAGGGCGAATTCTTTTTTACCCTGTACGCCGATGTCACCGACCATTTCAACCTGGCCGGCCACTTGTTCAAAATTGCCGGTTACTACTTGCTGTACCGTGCCGTATTCGTAGAGACCGTACATCGCCCCTACGAACTACTGCACGCCTCGCGCAGCCAGCTGGATGCTACCCTGAGCGCCCTGCCCGACCAGCTGTTTGAAATGGACGCCAGCGGCCGCTACCTGCATTCCTACACCACCGACACCTGCCGCCTGGCGCAGGAACCCTCACAACTGGTCGGACACCGTGTTGACGAAGTGATGAATGCCGAAGCGGCCCGCTGCATGCACGAAGCCCTGGCCGAAGCCAACCGTACCGGCACCTCAAGGGGCCGTACCCTGAGAATAGACACCCTGGACGGCAACAGCCTCTGGTTTGAAGTATCCGTAACCCTGTACAAGCAAGCCCGGGCTGACCGGCCGGCCAGCTTTCTGGTTATTTCCCGGGATGTCAGCGAGCGCGTGGCTGCTCAACAGTCGCTACACACGCTATCGCATGCCATTGAGCAAAACCCGCTGGCCATCATGCTGCTGGACGAGAATATGCGTATCCTGCAGGTCAATCCGGCCTTTACCCGCCAGTCGGGCTACGATGCCGGGGAGGTACTGGGACGCACGCCCAACTTTCTGCATGCGCCCGACCTTCCCCCACAGATGGAAGCCGAGCTGGAGCAACAATTGCGCAAAGGCATCCCCTGGTCGGGCGAAATCCGCTGTCAGGGCAAGGATGCCCGCCCCTATACCGTGCTGTCGCGCATCTTCCCTGTCCAGAACGTCCTTGGTGAAGTCAGCGGCTATCTGTGCATCGACGAAGACATCACCGAAAAAATCGAGTTTGCCGCACGCCTTGAGCGCCTGTCACACCATGACCCGCTCACCGGACTACCCAACCGCAAACTGCTGGAACAGCAGTTTGTCAGCCTGACCGACCTGCACGGCAACATTCATGTGCTGTGGATTGACCTGGACAACTTCAAGGAAGTCAATGACGCGCTGGGCCATACCACCGGCGACCTGCTGCTACAGCAGGTCAGCTACCGGCTGCGCGACAACCTGTTGCGCAACGAAGTGCTGGCACGCATTTCCGGCGACGACTTTGTCATTCTCATCCCCGATACCGGGCAGACCGACATTGCCCTGCGCACCCGCCAGTTGCTGGACTTGTTGAACAAACCCTTGATATTGCCACGACAAACCCTGTCGATCAGCGCATCGGCGGGCATCGCCCTGTACCCTGCCGACAGCCTGCAACTGTCCGACCTGCTGCAAAAAGCCGAGCTGGGCAAATACAAGGCCAAGGCACTGGGTCGCAACAATTACCAGTTTTTCGAGGGGCACATGCAGGACAAGGCCTTACTGCGTCTGGCCCAGAGCAACGCGCTCAAGCATGCCATCCGCAACGACGAACTGTTCATGGTGTACCAGCCACAAATCAGTCTGGACGACAAGCGGATGACCGGTGTTGAGGCCCTGCTGCGCTGGCGTACCCCGGAGTGGGGCCTGGTCTCGCCGATGGACTTTATCCCGCTGGCCGAATCCAGCGGGCTCATCCTGCCCATTAGCGAATGGGTACTGAAAACCTGCCTCTGGCAATTGCGCAGCTGGCTTGACGCCGGTCTTGCTCCCTTTAGCATGGCCGTCAATATTTCAGCCAGCCAGTTCGAGCAGCCGGACTTTGTCGAACAAATCAAGGCCCTGCTGCTGACCACCGGCGTGCCCCCGCACCTGCTGGACCTGGAACTGACCGAAGCCGTGGCCATGAAGCGTCCCGACCTGTCCGAAGCCCGCATCCGCCAGCTGCACGAGCTAGGTGTGCGGCTGTCCATTGACGACTTCGGCACCGGCTACTCGTCTCTGAGCTACCTGAAACGCTTCAAGATCGACAAGCTGAAAATCGACCGCGAATTTATTCGGGAAATGGATCACAACCACGACGACCAGGCAATTACCAGCGCGGTAATCCAGATGGCCCAGGAGCTGTCCATTACCACGCTGGCCGAAGGCGTGGAAACCGCCCGCCAGCTGGAATTGCTGCAACAGTTTGGCTGCGAACTGGTCCAGGGTTACTACTTCAGCAAGCCTCTGCCTGCCGATGAACTGGCCTGTTTTCTGGACAGCCATACCACCCGCTACCCGGCAAAGTCCCTCTGACAGGATGCGTCTGGACCCTGTACCGCCGCTGCCTGGTCTGTACACAGCCGGCCCTCAACCTGCCGGCTGTTCCCTGCCCTCCTGCCAGTCAGCACACCGGTAGACGCAGACCGCTGGCTGGCCCCTGCACCTGAAAACCGCGTCAGCTTTTGGCGCCCGCCGGCGAGCGCAACCGATACAAAATTCCGGCGACCATGGATTAACCGGCAGGTTTTGTGTATATAATTGCCGCTTTTGTTCACCAGAAACTGGCCATGCTGAAAACCCCCTACTACCTGATCGACAAAAACCGCCTGCTGCACAACATGCAGAAAATGGCCTATGTACGCGAACACTCCGGCGCGAAAACTCTGCTGGCGCTTAAGTGCTTTGCCAGCTGGTCGGTATTTGACCTGATGCGCGAGTACATGGACGGCACCACCTCCAGCTCGCTGTATGAGGTCAAATTGGGCTATGAAAAATTCGGCGGTGAAACCCACGCCTACAGCGTGGCCTATGCCGATGACGAAATCGAAGAAGTGCTGGCCAATAGCGATAAGATTATTTTTAACTCGGTCAGCCAGTTGCAGCGTTTTAACGAGGCTTCCAAAAAACATGTGCGCGGCCTGCGCGTCAACCCTGGCCTGAGCACCTCGGAGTTTATCCTCGCTGACCCCGCCCGCCCGCATAGCCGACTTGGCGAACATGATCCGGCCAAAATCGAAGCAGTGCTGGATCAGGTCAGCGGCTTCATGCTGCACAACAACTGCGAAAACGCCAGTTTCGAGCGTTTTGACCAGATCCTGACCACCATCGAAGACAAATTCGGCCACCTGTTCCACAAGGTCGAATGGATCAGCCTCGGTGGCGGCATTCACTTTACCGGCGAGGATTATCCGCTGGATAAATTCTGCGCCCGCCTCAAGCAGTTTGCCGAAACATATGGCGTGCAGGTCTATCTGGAACCCGGCGAGGCGGCGATTACCAATAGCACCACGCTGGAAGTTACGGTGCTGGATACCCTGTTCAACGGCAAGCATCTGGCAATTGTCGATTCCTCCATCGAGGCGCACATGCTGGATCTGCTGATTTACCGCGAAACCGCCAAACTTGCGCCCAACAGTGGCGAACACCAATACATGGTGTGCGGCAAGTCCTGCCTTGCGGGCGATATTTTTGGCGAGTTCAAATTTGAGCAGCCACTAAAAATTGGTGATCGGCTGTCGTTTCAGGACGCCGCCGGTTACACCATGGTGAAGAAAAACTGGTTTAACGGCGTGAAAATGCCGTCAATTGCTGTAAAGCAACTGGATGGCCGTATCGAGCTCGTCAAGGAGTTTGGCTACGGCGACTTTGTTGACGGGCTCTCCTGAGCCCCACTTTCTTAACGCGGAGTCCTGATGTAAATGAAAAAAAACGTTTTAATAATTGGTGCAGGGGGTGTTGCACAGGTAGTTGCACATAAATGTGCGCAAAACAACGTGGTTTTGGGTGAAATTTCCATCGCTTCACGCACGCTAGCCAAGTGTGAAGCCATTGCTGCCAGCGTGGAGGAAAAACAGGCCTGGCAACACCCTGCAAAATTGCATTGTTACGAGCTGGACGCGCTGGATGTAGCCGCCACAGCCGAACTAATCCGTGCCACCAAAGCACAAATTGTTATTAACGTTGGCTCCGCTTTTCTCAATATGTCGGTGATGAGCGCCTGTATCGAAACCGGCGCGGCCTATATCGACACCGCGATTCACGAAGATCCGGCCAAAATCTGCGAAAACCCGCCCTGGTATGGCAACTACGAGTGGAAGCGCCTGCAAGAGTGCGCCGACGCCAAGGTCACCGCCATTCTGGGTGCCGGCTTTGACCCGGGCGTGGTCAATGCCTATGCCGCACTGGCCGCCAACCATTACTTCGATAAAATCGACTCCATTGACATCATCGACATCAACGGTGGTGATCACGGGCGCTACTTCGCCACCAACTTCGACCCGGAAATCAACTTCCGCGAGTTCACCGGTCGCGTCTGGACCTGGCAAAACAGCCAGTGGACGCAGAACAAGATGTTCGAGGTCAGTCGCACCGACGACCTGCCGGTGGTGGGCGAGCGCACCAGCTA